>NZ_JALRNG020000031.1:0-78748 GCF_030272875.2 Pseudomonas sp. BJa5 | reverse complement strand
CTCAGTACATCTGGCCCAATGAACTGGCCGGATTGCGACTGCTACGCAGTCGATCGCAGGCTTCGCCAGCTCCTACAAGGTGAACTACATCCTTACCCCGCGATCGGTGACCTCAAATGCGCCAGGCTTCACCCTCGGCAAAAAACGCCTTGGCGTTGTCTTCCAGGCTCTCCAGGTGATACCCCCCCTCCTGCACGATCAGGCACGGCAGGCCCAGGCTGCGGATACGCTCGCCCAGCACGGCAAAGCCCTCGCGGGTGACCGCCACCTTGCTCTGCGGGTCGAGTTCGAAGATGTCGAAGCCCAGCGACAGCACCAGCACTTCAGCGCCGAAGTCCTGTACTGCCTTCAAGGCTACATCCAGTTCGGCCAGGAAGTCCGCCTCGCTGGCGCCATGGGCCATGGGCAGGTTGAGGTTGTAGCCCTCGCCCGCACCGCTGCCGCGCTCGTCGGCAAAGCCGGCGACGCCCGGGTAGAAGTTGGTCGGGTCGCCATGCACCGAGACGTACAATACGTCGTCACGGTCGTAGAAGATTTCCTGGATGCCCTGGCCGTGGTGCATGTCGGTGTCGAGCACCACCACCCGGGCATGGCGCTCGCGCAGCACCTGGGCGGCGATGGCGGCGTTGTTCAGGTAGCAGAAGCCTCCTGCCGCTTCCGCTCGGGCATGGTGCCCCGGTGGCCGGCACAGCGCATAAGCCGCCGGCGCGCCATCGAGCAACGCCCGGGCGCCGGCCACCGCGCTTTGCGCCGACCAGTAGGCCGAACGCCAGGTCAGCTCGCCCACCGGGCAGCTGCCGTCGGCCAGGTAGCGCGCCGCCTGGGCGAGGATGCCGCGCAAGGCATTGGGCTCGCGGACGAAGATGTTCGACATCACTTCATCGCCCCAGTCCTCGGGTACTTCCTTCCAGCGCTGGTGGGCTTCTTCGAGAAAGCTCAAATAGGGCGCGCCGTGCACGGCGAGCAAGGGTTGCAGGCCGGCATCCTGCGGCTGGCGGATGTCGAACCCGAGGTTTTTCGCAGCCTGCAACAGGTGCCGGGCACGGTCGGGGACTTCCTGCGGGGTGCGCATCTGGCCGCGGGAGTAGTAGCTGCGCGGATGGTGCAGCAGCTGTTCGGGGTGAAAGTAGCAGCGCATCGAGCTCTCCTTATTCGACCCGGCCGGCACGGGCCAGCACGGCATTGAGCAGTACATCGGCGCCCTGGCGCACGTCCTCGGGCAGTACGTCTTCGGCTTCGTTGTGGCTCAGGCCGCCGACGCAGGGGATGAACACCATCGCCGTCGGGCAGTAGCGGGCCAGCAGGATGGCGTCGTGGCCGGCGCCGCTGACGATCGACTGCTGGGTATAGCCCAGGCCATCCACCGCCGCCTGCACCGCCGCCACGCAATCGGCATCGAACGGGGTGGCCGGGCTGACCCAGTGGCGCTCGATGCTGACCTTCAGGCCACGCTGGCTGGCGATGCTCTGCAGGCGCTCGCCAACCTGTTGCTCCATAGCGGCGATGGCACTGTCGTGGTGATGACGCAGGTCGACGGTGAACTGCAGCAGGCCGGGAATGGTGTTGCGCGACGACTTGGCGATGCTCAGCTCGCCCACCGTGGTCAGGCCCTGGGGGCTGAAGTCGCACGCCAGTTGCTCGACCGCGAGGATCATCTGCGCCGCGCCGTAGAGAGCGTCCTTGCGCAGCGGCATCGGCGTGGTGCCGGCGTGGGCGGCCATGCCCTCGACCCGCACGTCGAGCCAGCGAATCGCCTGGCCGCCGCTGACCACGCCGATGCTCCTGGCGTTGTCCTCAAGGATCGGGCCCTGCTCGATATGCGCCTCGAAATAGGCATCCACCGCCCCGCCCAGCGGGCGCTGGCCGGCGTAACCGCTACGCGCCAGTTCCTCGGCGACGCTGATGCCATCGGCATCGCGCACCGCCAGGGCGTCTTCCAGTTTCATGGTGCCGGTGAACACCGCCGAGCCGAACATCGCCGGGGTGAAGCGGGCGCCCTCCTCGTTGGTCCACACTGCGATCTCCAGCGGCTTGCGGGTCTGGATCTGTAAGTCGTTGAGGCGGCGCGCCACTTCAAGGCCGGCCAGCACGCCGTACACGCCATCGAAACGCCCGCCTTCGGGCTGGGTGTCGAGGTGGCTGCCCATCATCACCGGGGCGGCGTCGGGGTCGGTACCGGGGCGACGGGCAAACAGGTTGCCGATGGGGTCGACGCTGAGGCTCAGGCCGGCTTCGCGGCACCAGTGGGCGAACAGTTCGCGACCGGCCTTGTCGTCGTCACTCAGGGCCAGGCGGCAGCTGCCACCGCGCGCCGTCGCGCCGATTTCGGCCATGGCCATCAGGCTCGCCCACAGGCGCTCGCCATTGCTTTTCAACATGCTTGGTACTCCAGCAATCATCAGGATTCAGGCCATTTCCAGGCGGTGGGCGGCAGCGTGGCGACGCGCCAGGGCCAGTACGCAGAGCAGCGAGATCGCCGCGATCAGGCTGTAGAACACCGCCATCGGCCACCACTGGCCAACAAACTTGTGCGCAAGCCAGGTGCCGACCAGCGGAGTCAGGCCACCGGCAATCGCGCCGCACACCTGGTAGGCCATGGAGATGGCGGTGTAGCGCACGCGGGTCTCGAACATGCCGCTGACGTAGCCGGCGATCACCGCGTAGAAGGACGCCATGCACACCACTGCCAGGGCGATGCCGACAATGATCAGCGGCGCCTGCCCGGAGCTGACCAGCACGAACATCGGATAAGGCGAGGCCATGGCCAGCAGCGACACCAGGCACAGGAAGCGGGTAGCGCCGATCTTCTCCGCCACCCAGGCCGCGAGGGGCTGGATGCAGAACTGGATGATCGCCACCACGAACAGGCATTCAAGGATCAGCGAGCGCGGCAAGGCCAGTTGCTGGGTGCTGTAGGCGATCATGAAGGTGTTGGTGAAATACACCCCGGCGATGCCCAGGGTATTGGCGCCGATGCACAGCAGCAGCGGACGCCAGGCGGTGCGCAGCACTTCCATCACCGGCGCCTGTTCCTTGCGCTTGGCCTTGCTGGCCTGCTCGCGGCTGGCGAGGAACTCCGGCGACTCGTTGACCCCCAGGCGAATCGCCAGGCCCACCAGCAGCAACAGCGCGCTGGCCAGGAACGGCAGGCGCCAGCCCCAGCTCATCAGGTCTTCTTCAGGCAGGCGGGTGACCGCGCTGAAGGCCAGCAGCGAGAGGATCAGGCCCGCCGGGCTGCCCAGCTGGGCAAAGGAGGCAAAGAAATTGCGCCGGCCCTTGGGCGCATGCTCGCCGGCCATCAGTACCGCCCCGCCCCATTCGCCGCCCACGGCGATGCCCTGGACGATGCGCAGGAGGATCAGCAGCACCGGCGCGGTGGCGCCGATCTGTGCGTAGGTCGGTAGCAAGCCGATGCACACCGTGACCACGCCCATCATCAGCAAGGTGATCACCAGGGATTTCTTGCGCCCGATGCGGTCGCCGATATGGCCAAAGACGATGCCGCCCAGCGGTCGGGCGAAAAAGCCCACGGCAAAGGTGCCGAAGGCGGCCATGGTGCTGAACAGTTTGTCGTCGGAGGGGAAGAACAAGGCGCCGAACACCAGCGCCGCGGCGGTGGCGTAGATGTAGAAGTCGTACCACTCGATCATGGTGCCGATAAAGGCGGCGGCTGCGGCCCGGCGTGGCTGGGGCGAAGCGGATGGCTGCATGGGTCAGGCTCCTTTGATTATTTTTCTGGCAGGAGTAACGGTGCTGTCGCGGCGCTCTGGGTGGCGCCTGTATGGGAAGGATTTTTCGCCCGGGGCTATGATTAGTCAATTTTCTATTTATTATTCGAACTATAAGCACGTTTTATATTCAACCGAGCGAGCCCCGCCATGCCTGATCATCTGCTCAACGACCGCCTGGACTGGAACCTGCTGCGCACCTTCCGGGTGATCGGCCAGGAGCTGAGCATCAGCCGCGCCGCCGCCCGCCTGCACCTGACCCAGCCGGCGGTGAGCCAGGCGCTCAAGCGCCTGGAAGAGCAACTGGGCCGGCAGCTGATCGCCCGTCGCGGCCCGCGCTTTGCCCTGACCGAGGTGGGTGAGCACATCTTCCACCTGGCTGGGGAAATCTACGGGCAGATGTCCCAGGTCAGCAGCGTGCTGGAGCAACCGGCCGACGAGGTGATCGGCAAGGTGCGCTTGCTGATGATCAGCCGCATCGAGTCCGTGCGCTTCGACAGCTTCCTGGCCGACTTCCACCGCCAGCACCCGCGGGTGGACCTGGAAATCGAGGTGATGCGCAGTTCCGACATCGTCAGCGCCCTGCAGGAAAAGACCGCGACCCTGGGCCTGAGCCTCAACCGCCGGCCACAGCCACGCCTGGAGCAGCGCCTGTTCCTGCGCCAGCGCTATGGCTTTTTCTGCGGCAAGCACCATGCCCTGTTCGGCAAGGCCGATGTCGCCGAGGGCGACTTGCAGCGGGAGAACTTCGTCAGTTTCACCAGTGACCAGATCGGCGGGATGCTCTCACCGCTGACCATCTTCCGTGACCAGCAGGGCTTCAGCGGGCGCATCGTCGCCTCGTCACCGAGCCTTGAGGAAGTGCGCCGCCTGGTGGTCGCCGGCTTCGGTATCGGCTGCCTGCCGGCCCATGTGGTGGCGGCGGATGTCGAGGCCGGGTTGCTCTGGCCGCTACCGCCCCATGAGGGGATTGCCGATGTGGATATTCATCTGCTGTGGAACCGCGAGCAGCGCATGAGTCGGGCGGAGTCGGTGTTTCTTGAGGCGCTGCAGGGGTGTCTGGACGTCTGAGGTTGGCCGGGGGCGACCGCTGTGCGGTCGATCGCAGGCTTCGCCAGCTCCCACAGGGTTACTGGATTACTGGATTACTGGGTTGCTGGGTTGCTGGGTTGCTGGGTTGCTGGGTTGCTGGGTTGCTGGGTTGCTGGCCATTGTGGTGAACACTGTGGGAGCTGGCGCAGCCTGCGATAGCCCCATAGGCCGATAAAAATCGACATAAACCTGCGCAGCCCGTCGATTTTTTTAGACATACCCTTTGCCACATAAATCGCCACAAGCCTCTATCTAGAGCGATCCACCCAATCAGACCTCCCCAGCATGGAAACACACTGTAAAAATTTAATTGACACACCTCCCGCACTCTTTCTATTTTGCCCCTGCCTCACGGCTCCCAAAAAATAATTCCAAACACACACGGGCAAGCACCAACGATATGCCAGTTCCCTCGAGTGCACCTCATCAGCAGAACAACGGACCTGTTCTGAGCTCAGCACCGGACGCGCAATTCAGAAAGACCCTGAAACTCTGGCAAGTGGTCATCATCGGCCTGGCCTACATCGCCCCGATGACCGTGTTCGACACCTTCGGCATCGTCTCCGGCATCACCAGCGGCCACGTGCCCAGCGCCTATGTGCTGGCCCTGATCGGCATTCTGTTCACCGCCGTCAGCTACGGCATCCTGGTCCGTCGTTTTCCCGAATCCGGCTCGGCCTACACCTACACTCGCCGGGCCATCAACCCGCATGTGGGCTTCCTGGTCGGCTGGTCGTCGCTGCTCGACTACCTGCTGCTGCCCATGGTCAACGCCCTGCTGGCCAAGCTCTACCTGTCGGTGATGTTCCCGGAAGTGCCGGCCTGGGCCTGGGTGGTGGGCTTCGTTACGCTGATGAGCCTGATCAACATCCGCAGCATCAACCTGGTGGCCAACTTCAACACCCTGTTCGTGGCCGTCCAGGCGATCATCATCGGCGTGTTCATCTACCTGACCCTCCGCGGCCTGCACAGCGGCGAAGGCCTGGGCACGGCCTTGAGCCTGCAGCCGTTCGTGGGCGCCGACACCCACCTCAATGTGCTGATCACCGGCGCGACCATCCTGTGCTTCTCGTTCCTGGGCTTCGACGCGGTCACCACCCTGAGCGAAGAAACCGAGAACGCACACAAGGTCATCCCCCGCGCGATCTTCCTGATCGCCCTGATCGGCGGCCTGGTGTTCATCGTCGTGTCGTACTACATCCAGTCGTTCTTCCCGAACATGGACCGCTTCCAGGACCCTGAAGCCGCCCTGCCGGAAATCGCCCTGTATGTCGGCGGCAAGCTGTTCCAGTCGATCTTCATCTGTTGCACCATCATCAACACCATCGCCTCGGGCCTGGCCTCGCAAGCCAGCGTCTCGCGCCTGCTGTACGTGATGGGCCGCGACAACGTGATCCCCAAGCGCGTCTTCGGCCAGCTGCACGGCAAGTGGAAGACCCCGGTGATCAACATCGTCATCGTCGGCCTGATTTCGCTGTCGGCGATCGTCTTCGACCTGGTGACCGCCGCCTCGGTGATCAACTTCGGCGCGCTGGTGGCCTTCAGCTTCGTCAACCTGTCGGTGATCGTGCACTGCTACCTGCGCGAAGGCTGCAACCGGACCCTGGGCGACAAGCTCAAGTACCTGGTGATGCCCACCGTCGGTTTCTGCATCATCGCCATCCTCTGGCTCGACCTCGATGAACACTCGCTGCTGTTCGGTGGCGTCTGGGCCAGCCTCGGGGTGTTGTACCTGGCGTACCTGACCAAGGCCTTCAAGGTCGCACCGCCCAGTTACGTAGCCGAGTAAAAGAAAACGACAGAGTGCCGTTCACCTCGGTGGGAGCGGGCTTGCCCCGCGAAGCGATCTTCCTGACAGAGCGCAATCGCGGGGCAAGCCCGCTCCCACCGAGTTGGTATCCGCCTTGAGTGGACGGGCTTATGTTGCTTCCCCTGCTAACAACAAGGACGTCACCATGCTGCTGCGTCGCCTGCTGATCCAATGGAAGATCACCCTGCTCTCCGGCCTGTGCCTGCTGGTCATCGTCGCCCTGCTGATGACCGCGACCCTGTTCCAGTCCAGCCGCAGCGCCGCCCTGGTCAACAGCGCCAGCACGCAGATGCTCGACCAGAACGCGCGCCTGCGCCTGCAGACCTATGCCCAATTGCAAGCCACGCGCATCCAGCGCTACTTCAAGGATGCCTACCTGTATGGCAGCGGCCTCTCGCGCCTGGTGCTGACGCTCCAGGCCCAGGGCCAGGACAACCTGCGCGAGGTGCTGAACCGTCAGATGCAATCGGCCCTGGGCGACAACCCTGATGTGCTTGGCCTGTACCTGGTGTTCCTGCCCGACGCGCTGGATGCCAAGGACGCCCGGTTCATCGATCAGGCAGCCCAGGGCAGCAACGAAAGCGGACGCTTTTCCCTGTACTGGTCACAAGTCACGCCGGGCCAGCTGGAGTCGGAAATCATGCCCGAGTCGATGCTCGCCGACACCAGCCCGACGGCCAACGGCTCGCCCTACAACCGCTGGCTGACCTGCCCGTTGGAACGGGGTGAAACGTGCGTGCTCGACCCCTATTTCGACGTCGCCGGCGGGCGCAAGACCATGCTCACCAGCATCGCCCTGCCACTCAAGCAGGACGGCAAGATCATCGGCGTGCTGGGCCTGGACATCAGCCTCGACAACCTGCAGCAACTGAGCCTGGACGGTCGCCAGGAGCTGTTCGACGGCAACGGCCAGGTCAGCATCGTCAGCCCTGCCGGCCTGCTGGCCGGGCACAGCCGCGATGCCGGGCAATTGAGCAACAAGGTCGAGCAGGTGTTCGGCGCTCAGGCCAGCGCCCTGCTCGCCCAGATGCGCGCCGGCAAGGCGGCAGAGCTCACGAGCGATGGTCTGCTGCAGGTCAGCCAGTCGTTCGCCCCGGTGCCCGGCGCCCAGCCCTGGAGCGTGCTGCTGGAAGTGCCCGAGCAGGTCCTGCAGGCCCCGGCCATCGCCCTCAACGCGCGCCTGGATGAACATAACACCTCCGCCAACCTCAACAGCCTGGCCATGACCCTGGGCGCAGCAGTGCTGGGCCTGCTGGTGATCTGGCTGAGCGCCCGCGGCGTGACCCGGCCGATCCTCGACGTGGCGGCCCGGCTCAAGGACATCGCCAGCGGCGACGGCGACCTGACCCGGCGCCTGGACTACGCCCGCGCGGACGAACTGGGTGAACTGACCGGCGGCTTCAACCGCTTCCTCGACAAGCTGCAACCACTGATTGCCGATGTGAAGGCCTCGGTGCTGGACGCCCGCGGCACCGCCGACCAGTCGGCGGCCATCGCCAGCCAGACCAGCGCCGGCATGCAGCAGCAGTACCGTGAAGTGGACCAGGTGGCCACCGCCTCCCAGGAAATGAGCGCCACCGCCCAGGACGTCGCCCGCAATGCGGCCCAGGCCGCCGAAGCGGCGCGCGGTGCCGACCAGGCCACCCGCGAAGGCCTGGCGCTGATCCGCACCACCACCCGCGCCATCGAACAACTGGCCTGCGAAATGAACGCCGGCATGGAAGAAGTCCAGCAGCTGGCCGAGCGCAGCGAGCAGATCGGCTCGGTACTGGAGGTGATTCGCGCCATCGCCGAGCAGACCAACCTGCTGGCCCTGAACGCCGCCATCGAAGCGGCCCGCGCCGGTGAAGCCGGTCGCGGTTTTGCCGTGGTCGCCGATGAAGTGCGCAACCTGGCGCGCCGCACCCAGGACTCGGTGGACGAGATCCGCCAGGTGATCGAAGGCTTGCAGCAAGGCACCCGCGAAGTGGTCGGCTCGATGCACAGCAGCCACCGCCAGGCCCAGGGCAGCGTGGCCCAGGCCGAGCAGGCGGTGCCGGCATTGCAGCGCATCAGCGAAGCGGTGGCGGTGATCACCGACATGAACCTGCAGATCGCCTCGGCGGCCGAGGAGCAGAGCGCGGTGGCCGAAGAAGTGAACCGCAATGTCGCCAGTATCCGCGACGTGACCGAGTCGTTGTCAGGTCAAGCCGAGGAGTCGGCGCAGATCAGCCAGGCGCTGAACCGCCTGGCCAACCACCAGCAAGGGCTAATGGCGACGTTCAAGGTGTAGGCGCTGCCGCCAGGCTGCGATCGGCCGCAAAGCGGCCGTATGAATGGACCCGCCGCTACCGAGGCGCCTGGGTTGCGACTGCTACGCAGTCGATCGCAGCCTGGCGGCAGCGGCTACGGTTCAGCGGCGCTGCAACAGTACCTTGGCGATGTTCTCCGGTACCTGGGCTTGCCCGGGCCTGCCGGTCCACCTCAGCCAGCATTCAATCAGCTGCAACTGGCGCACGACCGACTCGAACTGCCGCGCCGAAATACGCTGGCCTGCCAGCGCATCATCGTAGCTGTCGATCAGCTTGCGTTCGGCAACGTCCCGCGAGTCTTCCTTGTTCTCCGAAACCCCGATCAGCCAGCGGGTCAGTTGCACATCGGCCTTCATCACCGCATCGAATACGCCGAACGAGCGCTTGTAGCGGGCCTGTGCTTCGGCTTCACAGCGGTCAAGGTCTTCGATCGAAGGCGCGCTCTTGGGTGACATGATTTCAAGTTGAATCCGGTTGAGCATGGCGTAGGGGTTCCAGTCGGATGCGTTACGGTCTTCCCCTGCGGCATAAGCTTCCCTGGCCTCCTCAAGAATCTTACTGATTGGATTAGCTTGGGCATTGCTCTTGGTTTTGGAACTGGGCGCGTACTGCATCAGCAACAGATGGGCCTTGCGCTTGAGCGCCCGCCCGCGCATGACCTGACGGCGCGCCAGCAACGTACCTGAGGTAGCCTCACATACTTTGTTCAAGGAATCAGCACGCTGGATGGCCGATTCGATCAACTGACTGGCTTGCGCGAAGTCGCCAGCACCGCCCGCAACTTCGGGAGCGGCACTCAGATAAGCCTGGCGAATTTCCACATCAATCAGTTTTTCCACTGCGGTCAGCGGCACACAGCCCCGGCCATTGAAGCGGGCAAGGGCCTCCAGCAATGCCTTTTTCGCTTCCTCCAATGCATCGGCTTCTCCCCACTCGCTATACAGCAGCCCCAACCCATACTGAACTTCGGCTTGCTTGATCCAGTTTACCGGCAGCTCTAGCAAACGCTTTTGAACCAGATCGAGTACCTGCTGGAACCCCTGCCCCACCGTCGCTGAGTCCGGGCTGGCGGCGCGCAGTCGCAGCCCTTCAAGCCAGTCGAGCAGCTCTGGCGAACCGCGCAGGCAACTGTTGCTCCCATCACTGGGCGGCAGCAACCTGAGCTGGAACAACGGGTCACCGTAGGCCTGGTAAGCGCCCCAGGTGTTGTAGCCGGGGAACTGTGCGAGGGTCTCCAGCCGCGCGCAGGCAATGGCTTCGGCGAAGTGATCACCGTAGATGGCCAAGCGGTTGAAGAAGGTTTCGCTGAAGCAGCACGCGGCATTGTCATCGACCTCCCAGCCCGCCGCCACCACACAGCGCACGCCCATGTTGATCAGCTCTTGCGCCAGGCTCGCCGCCAGCCGATTGCCGCCCGGTTCAGACACCCCGACCTTGCCAAGGTGGCAGCAGCTGAGGAACACCAGGTCCGGCACGGTCTCCATCCGGTCGATCTCGGCGGCGGTCAGCAACAAGCCATCGGACAGCACCACCCCGCTGCGCTTCTGCCCGTCCTGGTCTTCGCTATGGAACACCCCGTGGGCGCAGATCACCAGCACCCGGTAGGGCCTTGCGAACAGCTGGTCGAATACCTCTACGGCACTGGCGTCATCGGGCAGGCTCCAGGTGGAGTAGCCCGCGCTATCGAGCACCCGGCCGACCGCCTGGCTTTCGCGCAGGGCGCCCGGCAAGATCGGCAGCCGATCCGGCGAGGGCCCGTCGCCTTTGGATTTGAACTGTTTGAAATAGCCCTGGGTGCCGGGGTTGCCGATCACGCAGGCATTCATCAGGTCGGTGCGCACCACCTCGCGCCGGTAGCGCTGGGTGATGAACTGGCGCACCAGGCGGGTACGCCTGATCAGCGGTTCGCCATCGGTCTCGAGCATCTCCCATGGCAGGTTGGCGCTGCTTTCATCGAGAACCAGCATCAGGTTGTCCGATTTGCGCACCGCGCCTTTGAACGCGAGCGGCAGCATCAACTGGAACAGGCTGTTGCCGAAGAACGCTGCTGAATCGTAGCGGGTGGTGCTGGCCCCACGCAGGGCGCTGTCGACCATCTTTTCCAGCAATCCTGGCTGACGCTGGTCGACCAGCGCCTCGACCCGGGCGCGTTGGCCCATGTAGAGGAAGTTGAAACGTTGCGCGGGCCTGACCTCCCCCGTCTCGGCAAGGTCGCCGGTACGTTGCACGCCATCGGCGCTGCTGACCTGCAGGCGTGGCCAGTAGTTGCCCGTCGGCGTGATGCTCAGCCGCGGCCGGGCACCCTCACCGAACTGCACGGCCTGGGCCAGTTCCAGTCGGCTGTTCAGGCGTTTGAGCTCACCGGACAGCTCGCGGTCCAGGGTGGCCACCGCGTAGCCAGCACAGATCGCCGCATCGACGAACATCTCGACAATGTCCAGGCGCGTCACCGCCGCCGGGCGCCCCTTGGGCCCGGCGCAGACCTCGGCATAGTCACGGTTGGCCTTCAGTACCCCCAGGGTCACGGCGCGCACGGACTCTTCCACGGTCAACTGGACGCTGGAGTTGGTGCCGATCAGCAGACTGGCGATGTGCAGCGGCAGCAAAGCCTCCGGCTTGTCAGGGTCGACGATGTGTTGGGCGTGGGTGTACTGGTCCACGGCGCTCAACAGGTAACGTAGTACGCCGCTACGCACCGCCTGGGTCACCACCTCGGCCGTCAGCTCACCCATTTCGCCAAGGCCGATCATCACGGCGCCACGACCCGTGCCACGGCGCACCTCCTCGACCGTACGCGGCACCAATACCACGGTGGCATTGCCCAGCTCGCCCGAGTAGAGGCCCAGGCGCTGGCGCTGGGACAGTACGCCATTGACCAGGGTCTGATCGATGGCGGCTTCGGCGCCGGAAATAGGATCGCCGCGGAAGTGGCCGCAAATCAGCGGCACCTGGGCGCAGCTCAGGTTCATCGCCAGCACATTGACCTGCAGGGCGAGCAGCTCGGGTTTTGGCGCCAGGCCGTTGGTGCGGCCCAGCACCTGGCTGAGCAGCTGGTTATCGGACGGATAAGCCGGCGGCCCACCACGGAAGCTGACCTGCGCACTCGCCCGCTCAGCGGTGCGACTGCTGGGTAGCCGTTCCAGGCGTTTAGGTGTGCGCTTGAGCAGCAGGCTTTCTATTTCGGGGAAGTACTGTGCGGTCGATGCCAGCTCACCGTGAACCACCGGCATGTACCAGTGACGGCTGTCGGGTAGGTTGGCCAGTTTACCGGAGCGCCAGGTCACAGTGCCGTCGCCCTGGGGAGTGCCGCGCAGCATCAGCTGCTTGCCACTGATGTCCAGGCCGCAGGGGGTGTTCTTGCCCTGACCGTAGACATAGGCGACCCGCTGCGGATCCTCGTCGATCCAGCTGTTGTCTCCCAGCGCCAGCCAGGACTGCCTGACCTGCTCCAGCAGCGTGGCCTCGGGACGTGCCCCCAGTTCGTCGCCGAACCAGAAGTCATCGTTTTTCAGCGCCAGCTGACTCCAGCTGGCATTGCCGAACAAGTCCACCGGGCTGCGCCCGCCGACATCCTCGAACTCGGGGGCGGGCAACAGGTGCAAGGCCCCCGGGAACTTGCCGACGATGTCGAGGATCTGTGGCAGGCTGTTGTTCAGGTCCACCCGCGCCAGCATGCGGATGGTGTCGGACTGACCCAGCAGGGTTTCCACCATGGAGTAGGCACCGTGGTTCGGGGTGCCGAGCATCACCACCAGCCCGTCGGCGTGCGTGATCAGGTCCTTCCAGAGCGTCGGGTCATGCCTGAAGGCCGCACGAACGACCAGCCCACCCATGCTGTGGGCCAGCAGGCGGATGCTTTTGCCCGGGTGATCAGCCAGGTGTTTGCGCAACGTCGCGGCCAACTGGCTACCCAGTTGCTGAAGGGGCTGGCGCCAGTCGTAGTGATGGTCAATCACCTCGTGGGTAGCGGTGAGGTATTCGTGCAAGTCCTCATAGGCCAGGCTGATCAAGCCCTGGCTGCTGACCGCCGGCACATCCATGGCAATGCGACCCAGGCCACTTACGGCAAGCTCCAGCGGGTCGAGCCAGACCGTGTTCTTGCCAACCCCCAGGCGGCTGCCCAGGATACCGGGTAGGAGGAACACCACTGCGTCGGTCGCCAGTTGGCGCTTTATCTGCTTGGCTTCTTCTGCGGACCGTTGCGGTTGCACAGCAACGCCACGGGAGACCACGGCCCTGTCCAGCAACCAGTCGCCTATGCTGCTGGGCAGCGAACGGTTGCGGTACTTGACCGTGTCGCGAAAGTAATGGAAGTGATTGACCTGCGGCCCGTCGACCGCCATGGCATGGGCTTCCTGGGCATGGTCGAACAGGCCGCCGTACATGGAGTCGGTGTTGACCACCAGGTCATTGCGGGCCAGGTCGAACAGCGCCCAATTGACGAACATGTAGCCGATGCGCTGGAGGATGCCGCTGGCCGACTCGTCGGTATCGCCGGCGACGATGGCCATTTTCAGGTTCGGCAGTGGCCGCGCCCACGCCAGCAGCATGCCCATGGGCGCCTCGGGCAGCATGGCCTCGATGCCGGGCACCACTTGCGGCTGCAGGCGTTTGTCGGCGATTTCCAGGACCACCCGTTCAAGCAGTTTCAGGCCGCGGTTCGCCACCTGGGCGGCCGCGGGCGTGGCGATGGCGCCCACGCCCAAGGTGGCTAACTTGCGCACCAGGCTCAGCAGGCAGGAGAGGAACACGTCGAGGTTATCGGACAGAAGCGCGGTGCCGCGGGCCGGGGCGGCCACGCGTACGTAGTGGGTGATGTTCAACTGCTTTTGTTGAAGCTTGCTGACGAGATCGCGCAGCTTGCCCTGTTCGGTTTCTGCAAATGCCAGGCGCTCCTGGGCCCGTGCCGGGTCTTGCTTTTCCTGCTCGATTTCATCGGGCCTGGGATCACGGCGGTAATGCTTGATCCATTGCGACAACTGCGTATCGTTGGGGTCCATGCACAGCAAGTCGGCAACCAGACCGCCGCGCGAGTGGCTGACCACCTGTAGCCGGGCGCCCTTTGGCAGCAACTCGACCGCCTCCAGCGCATTGTCGATCGGGCTTTGCGAGAAGGTGCGGTGCTCAAGGGCGACAATCTGCGTAGCGAACTTCAGTTGCAGGTCTTTCCAGACCATGGTGCCGGGCAGCTCGCCAAAGCTGCCCATGGTGTGCGAGCCCGTGCCGTGGATGAACAACAGGATCGGCTTGCTGGCATCCAGCGCGCTTGCGCTGGCAATCTTGTCCTGCTCACTCAACACTGCGCCGTTCCAGCGGTACAGCCCGGGTGGACCAGCAAGCTGGCTTTCGATGGCAGTCATCAACGCCGTGGCGGCCTTTTGCGAAGCCCAGTCGATGGCTGCACCGCTGAGTTTTTCCTTGGCGATCTCAGTAATGGCGTCATCGCCCAGGACCAACTGCCGGACCTGCCGCCAGACCCAATCCATTGCACCTCGATTCCTGCCCTGGCTGTCAGTGAAGCGGGCAAAATCGATGACGCCATCACTGTCCACCACATCGGGGCGGGTGCGGCGCAATTGCTCGACCAGCGCATCGGCACGGATGTAGATGGTCGAACCATCGGCGGCATCCAGCGCCAGCAGTGCGTGGGGATCATTCAAGGTTTCGCTACGGGGGGCATCACTGGCACGTGCGGCGGGTGCCAGTTGCCAGCTTTGCACTACGCGCAAGTTGTCCAGGGTGCTGGCCACTCCCCCACTGGCGCCGCGACTTGTCGAGGATGCCGGTTGCGTTGGAGCGCCATCGGCGGTTTGTTGCAGGGGCAGCCTGATCAGTGGGGGGGCGTCAGATGGCTTCATGGTCAAACCCTCGGCAACTATCACCTCACTAAAGTTCATGCTTAGTTACATTTCAAGACCACCTAAAATTTGAGGGTTTGGGGTGTTTCAAAAAGATAACAGTGCTGTTTTAGTTAATAGCGAAAGTTGCGGGTTTATTGTTTTTTTATCGCGAGCCAAGTGTTTGATAACGGTGTTTTCAATGACGCCGGTAACTTTTGTTGCCGCTGGGTGTCAGGCAATAGACGCCACCCCGCGGCCCGGTACAGAAGGTGCCGGAACCACAGCTGCAGGTGCTGCTGGCACCTTTTAATGGTTGCACCGCAGGGCGTGCCGGACTGGTACCCAAGTAAGCGGGGCAACTTCTTTTCGAGGCGCTGATCGAGCCGTCATTACACAGGAACAGGTCGCCATCGCAACCGGCAATACCGCCCTTGCGTCCGGAGCAGGGGGTGTTGCCAGCCAGGGCTGTGGAGGCGGCCAGCAGCATGGTCAGCGCCATCAGGCGGGGAACGGAAAGCAACACGGCAGGACCTCACAAAACAATAGCCAGATGCTATCAACGTGTAGCTGCTGCCGCCAGGCTGTGATCGACTGCGCCGTTGCCAGGACTGGCCCGGGGGCTGCGATGCAGCCCATCGCCGGCGCTGCCGGCTCCCACAAGGGCTCACGGCATGAACCGGACTTTGAATTGCCCCCAAAGGTTGGATGACTGTCCAACTTTCGGGGTGCAGTTCAACTTTGTGGGAGCTGGCGAAGCCTGCGATCGGCCGCGCAGCGGTCGCAAACCGGGCGGCGCAGGCCAGCTAACGCGCCAACAACCCCGGCACCGCCGCTACCAGCATCGCCACCCCGGACAGGGTCAGCAACCCCAGCACCACCCGGCGAAAGGCCTGCTCGCTGATGCCCACATACACCCGCGTACCGATCAGGGTCGGCAGCAGCATCGCCGGCGCCACCACCGCGAACATCGGCAGCATCGCCGGGGTCACCAGGCCGGTGCCCAGGTAGGTGAGCATGGTCACCATCAGCATCGACAGGTTGAAGTTCTGGATCACCGCCCGCTGGGCATCGCGATCAAAACCACGCAGGGTGCACCACAGGGTCGGCAGCGTGCCGGTAAAACCACCGATACCGCCCAACACCCCACCGGCCAGCCCCACCGCCCCGTCCGCCAGGCGCCCGCCGCGCAGTCGGGGCAGGCGCGGTGCCAGCAGCATCAACGGGCACCAGATCACCAGCAAGGCGCCGAACACGGCCTTGAACCAGAGCATGTCGAGAAAGGGCAACACCCACACGCCCATGGGAATCCCCGCCAGCCCGCCGAGCACAAAGGGCCACAACACACCCCAGCGAAAGCCCCGGCGCATGCTGAACGCCGCGATCACCTGCCCGGTCAGGCCGCCGAACACGGTCAGTGCCGCCGCCACCTGGGGTTCCAGGCTCCAGGCCCAGAACGACATGGCGACCATGCCGAAGGCGAAACCGGACAGACCCTGGACGAAGCCGGCGACCATGGCGCCCAGGGCGATCAGATAAAGGGGGTCCATGCGCAGGAACGTCCTTCGAGAATCGAAAGACGCATTCTAACCATGCTTGCGGCTTTAAACCGGAGCGTCGATCACCCGTATGGCAAAGCTTTCGCCAAGATCGACCAGGCGCAGGTAATGGGTTGAACCATCGGCACCGAAGAACTTGTCGGCCCGTTCACCGGTCAGCTTTTCCTGGAACTTGAATGGCCTGGTGATGAGTTGCTTGATGTCATCGCCAAACCTGCGGGCATGAGCGTCGATCCATTCGATGGCTTTGCGACGCTCCGGCAGCGGTGCCTTGGGGTTTTCTGTCGCCCTGGGCATCACGGCCGGGTACACCACCAACTTCTCGGTGTTGTAACGCATGAACACATGGCACAACTCGCGGCCTTGATCGTCGAAAACGGCGGCACGCAGGTTGGCCTCACCCTGCTTGTACTTCCACGCCTCATGGCTGGCATCGACGAATACTCCCCACGAATCCTGGTCTCTGATGCCGCCCTTATCGAATTCGACCTGATTTTCGATAAATGAATACACCGTCTTGTTGACCCGCACCCAGCCAATCTTTCCCGCAGCCGAAACACAGAGGTAACGGTACTTGGGTTTGAGCGAGTGCGCTTCAGCACCGATAGGCCAGTTCAACAAGTCATCGCCTTGCAACGAGTGTTGAAAGCGGGCTTGCTTGTAGTCATAGCGAGCGACCACCGTGCACTTCCTCGGATTGGACTGTGGCCTTTTGGCGAGTACAGACCTGACCTCCGCCTCGATTGACCGTTCGGCAGGCACACCATTCAACGCGTCATCCGCTTTTTCCAACGCCTCACGCAGCTTGTTGTACCTGGCGGCGAGCTTGTCCGCCGCCTTGCTGGCCGCTGCAAGAAAGTCAGGCGTGAGCCGGACGGCACTACGTTCCAGGTCCCGGACCAGCGCATTGACCTGCTTGCTGTCACCCCGAAAGCGCAGGCTGACTTCCCTGTTCCTGCTCTCCCCGCCGTTGGTGAGGTTCTGGCTGCCCACGGTCACGAACACACCTTCTGCCACGATCATCTTGGCGTGGAGGTTCGGCACCCGGTAAACCGCAATCCCGTTTTCAAGCAGTTTATCGATGGCCTCGAAGGTCGAAGCACCTGAAACCAGTACCTGGACATCCACCAGGGTATAGACCTTGGCGGTCTTGCCCAGTCGGGCAATCTCAAGGGCTACGTTGCCGGTCAGGTAGGGAGAGAAAATCTTCAGCCTGGCGTTCTTGCCAGCAAGCTCGGCCTTGACCAGAGGCACGATGTTTTCAGTGAACTTCAACGCCGGCATCCTTGTATTCACAGCTTGTGTCGAAACCGGCTCAACGCACTCGGTAGCAGGCTTCAGGCGCCTTGCGCGCCTTCGCCAGATAATACCACATTGACATCACTGACTCGCGCCAATGCCCAGGAAGGATGTGCCCCACACCACCAGTCTTCGGTGTGGGGCGCCCCCTTAGTTGTGTGCCGGGCGGACCGCCATGCCCGCACCCGAACCCACCTGTTCACGCGCCCCCTGCGCCGCGCTGCGGCAGGCCACGAAATCCTCCTTGCGCAACACCACCAGGGCAATCAGCGAGACGATCCCGGTGCCGATATAGAAGTACCAGGGCGAGGAAATATCGCCGGTCTGCTGGATCAGCCAGGTGGAAATCAGCGGAGCACTGCCGCCGAACACCGCCACCGGAATGTTGTAGGCCACGGCAATACCGGTGGAGCGAATCCGTGTAGGCAACAGCTCGCTCATGGTCGCGTAGGTGGACGAGGCATACAGCCCGAACAGAATCGCCACCGCCATCAGGAACGGCTTGCGCCCGTACCTGTCGGTGAACATCCCGCCAAAGGGCATGACGAAGGCCGCCGACAGGCTGGCGATGAACACGTAGAGCAAGGTGGTGCCACTGTCGAACTTGAGGATGCGCGACATGTAGGTGGAGGCGAAGGTCAGCACCAGATAGAAGATCGAGCTGTGCAGGGTGATGATGAAGAACACCAGGGTGATCGCCCGCTTCCACTGCCAGACTTCACGCAGCGGCGCCTTGGAGGTTTCGCCGGCGTGCTGCAGGGCGAGGAACTCCGGGCTGTCTTCGAGCTTGAGGCGGATGTACATGGAGACCAGCCCCATGGGCCCGGCGGCCAGGAAGGGTATGCGCCAGCCCCAGTCCTGCATCAGTTCGGCGCCGAGCATCCAGGTCATGCCATTGGCCACCACGCCGCCCAGCACCAGGCCCAGCACCGCAGTGACCATCAGCCAGCAGGTGGAAAACCCCCGCCGACCGGGCCCTGCGTACTCGGAGATGAAGCTGGTGATGGTGCCGATCTCGCCCCCGGCGGAAAAGCCCTGCACGCAGCGGATCAGTACCAGCAGGATCGGCGCGGCGATGCCGATGGCGGCATAGGTGGGCAGCAAGCCGAGCAAACAGGTGGAGCCGGACATCATGACCAGCACGGTGATCAGGGTCTTGCGTCGGCCGATGCGGTCGGCCAGCGGCCCGAAGAACAACCCGCCCAGCGGGCGGATGAAAAAGCTCAGGGCAAAGGCGGCAAAGCTGCTGAGCAAACTGCTGGTGGGGTTGTCGGAAACGAAGAACGCCTGGCCGATGTACACCGCCAGAAAGCCGTACACGCCATAGTCGTACCATTCGATAAGGTGTCCCGAGGTCGCGCCGATAAAGGCGCGCCGCCGTTGCCGGGCCGGGTTGTGCTGATGCGTTGCCATAGTCGTGTTCCTGTCTTGTTCTTATTGATGGAAACCTGTCATGGAAATACCGTTCAGGATGCAGCGGCCTCCTTCAGCCATTGACGCAGTTCGGTCTTGAGCACCTTGCCGTAGCTGTTCTTCGGCAGCTCGGCGAGGAACACATATTTCTTCGGCTTCTTGAACGAGGCCATGCGCTCGATGAACCAGGCGCCGAGTACGCGCTCATCCGGTGGACGGTTGCCACGCCCGACCACGAAGGCCACTACCGACTCGCCCCACTCCGGGTCCGCCTCGCCTACCACGCACACCTCGAACACCTCGGGGTGCAGCGCCAGCACTTCCTCCACTTCCCGCGGGTAGACGTTGCTGCCGCCGGAGATGATCACGTCCTTGCAGCGGTCGGTGAGGGTCAGGTAGCCCTGGTCGTCGAGGTAGCCGATATCGCCGGTGAGCAACCAGCCATCGACCAGCGTCTGGCGAGTCGCCGCCTCGTTGCGCCAGTAGCCGTGCATCACCGTCGGACCGCGCACGGCAATCTGGCCGGCATGCCCTGCAGCGAGGGGACGTAGCCCGGCGTCCAGCACCTGGATGTCCACGCAGGCGTGCGCCCGCCCGACCGATGCGGCGATACGCGCCCACTCCGGTCGCTGGCGATCGGCAATCTGTTCGCGGGACAAGGCGCTGATGGTCATCGGGCTCTCGCCCTGGCCGTAGATCTGCACCAGGCGCGGGCCGAAGATGTCGACGGCATCCTGCAGGTCGGCCAGGTACATCGGCGCGCCGCCGTAGACGATGGTCTTGATGCCCTCGCCGGCATAGCCCGTGGCCCGCGCCTGCTCGACCATGCGCTTGACCATGGTCGGCGCGGCGAACAGCGACACCTCGCCAAGCCCGGCCGCCAGCGCGAACACTTCCTCGGCCTTGAAGCCACGGGACTCCGGCACCACGTGGCGGGCGCCGCAGCGCACATGGATGAAGTTGTACAGCCCGGCGCCATGGGACATGGGCGCGGCATACACCAGCGCATCGCGGCTGGCGACCGCATCGACATCCAGCGGATAGCACAGCGACATCGCCATCAGGTTGCCATGGGAGAGCATCACCCCCTTGGAGCGCCCGGTGGTGCCGGAGGTGTAGAACAGCCAGGCCAGGTGATCGGCGTTGCAGCTGTAGGGCGTTGCCAGCGCCTCGCCGATCGCCGCCACCACCCGCCCACGTCCTGCCAGCTCCTGGCAATCGTCCGACAGCTCGCCGGGCGCAAACACCTGGCCGTCATCGCTAAAGACCACCCGCGCCCCGGCGTTATCGACGATCCAGCCCGCCTCGCTGCGATGCAGCTTGCAGTTGATCGGCACCACCACGGCACCGATCCACCAGGCCGCATACATCAGCTCCAGGTATTCGCAGCAGTTCTTCATGAACAGCGCCACGCGATCGCCCGGCTCGACCCGGTGCTCGTGAACGAGCTGATGGGCGAGACCGCGCACCTGGGCGGCAAAGCTATGGTAATCGGCGCGCTGCCGCTGCCCCTCGAACAGCGCCCCACGTTCGGGCCAGCGCTGCGCAGCGTTGTGCAGCCAGTTGGCAATATTCACCGTCACGCCCTCCGGGCTTGAAGCACCGAGGCGTAGTTGGCGACCGCCATGCCGCCCATGTTGAACAACAGGCCGAACTCGGCGTCGGCCGCCACCAGGCCGATGGGGTTACCGGTCAGCTGTCCGAACGCCAGGGCATGCATCGACACCCCCGTCGCGCCCACCGGATGGCCCTTGGCCTTGAGCCCGCCGGAGAGGTTGACCGGCAACCTGCCGCCGGCCTGTACCACACCCTCCTCCAGCGCCCGCTGGCCCTGGCCCTTGGGTGCCAGGCCCATGGCCTCGTAGATCAGCAGTTCGGCGATGGTGAAACAGTCGTGCACCTCGGCAAAGCCCAGGTTATCCAGGCTCACCTGCGCCTTGCCCAGGGCCGACTGGATCGCCCGCTGCGGCCCTTCGAAGGCCAGCAGGTCGCGTTTGGACAGCGGCAGGAAATCGTTCACCTGCACCAGGCTGCGAATCGCCACCTCGCGGCGGAACTGCCGGGCACGGGCTGGCGACGCCAGCACGATCGCCGCCGCGCCATCGGTGACCAGCGAACAGTCGGTCAGGCGCAGCGGCTCGGCGATATAGGGGTTGCTCTCGGACACCGTGTTGCAGTGCTCGAAACTCATTGCCTTGTGCATCTGCGCCAAGGGGTTGGCCATGGCATTGGCGTGGTTCTTCGCCGCAATCGCCGCCATGGCCGACAGCGGGCTCTGGTAGCGTTCTGCATAGCCGGCGGCGGCCAGCCCGAATAACTGCGGAAAGCTCAGCCCCGCCTCCCGGGCATCATGCTGATACCCCGCCCCGGCCAGGGCCTGGGTCACCTGGGCGGTGGAATTGGCGGTCATCTTCTCGGCCCCCACCACCAGCACCAGTTCGGCGGCACCGGAGAGGATTGCGTTGATCCCGGCCTGAATCGCCGCCGAACCCGAGGCACAGGCATTCTCGCAGCGAGTGGCCGGCTTGAAGCGCAGGGCGGGGTCGGCCTGCAGCATCAGCGAGGCCGGAAAGCCATCCGGTACCAGCCCGGAGTTGAAATGGCCGAGGAACAGCGCATCGATTTCCGAGGCATCCACCTGCGCATCGGCCAGGGCGGCGCGGGTGACCTCGACGATCAGATCTTCCAGGGTGGCATCGGCCAGGCGGCCAAAGCGCGAATGCGCGGCGGCGACGATGCTGACGGAGTCGGTAGCCATGGGGGTTATCCTTGTGGTTGAACAGGCGTTACCTACAATGGCCCCAACCCCGAAGCCCTCGCTATTCGTGCAACTACGTATAGGGATCCGTAGCCCGACTGGTTATTGTGTAGGAGCGGGCTTGCCCCGCGATCGCGGAGTGCCAGACGAACCGCTATCGCGGGGCAAGCCCGCTCCTACAGACCTGAAGGCCGCGCCATGACCGACCCCGCCCGACAACTGCAAGACCTGGAGCGCCTGGCGTTCCAGGTATCGCCTGCGCCGCAAGTGATCACCGGCAACCGGCGCATGCTCGACCTCAACGAAGCCTTCCAGAGCCTGTTCGGCTACGAGCGCGACGAGTTGATCGGCGAGCTCATCCTCAAGCTCTACCCGTCCCAGGCCGACTACAACGCCATCGGCGAGCGCAGCTTGAGCTGGCTGCGCCATGCCAGGAACGGCGCCTACTCGGACGAGCGCTTCATGCAGCACCACAGCGGCGAAGTGTTCTGGGCCCGGGCCAACGGCTACACCCTGACGCCGGAGGACCCGTTCCAGTTGATGGTGTGGCATTTCGAGCGGATGGACCGGGTGTTCCGGCCCACGGTGAACCTGACGCCCAGGGAGCGGGAGATTTCGGCGCATATCGTCAACGGGCTGACGTGCAAGGAGATTGGAAAAAAACTGGCCATTTCACATCGGACGGTGGAAGTGCACCGGGCGCGGTTGATGAAGAAGTTGCAGGCCAAGAACAGTGCGGAGCTGGTGTCCAGGATCATCGTTCTGAACTGACAAGGCAGCAGGAGCGGGCTTGCGCCTCAGAACAGCGCCAGCGGGTAATCGACAATCAGCCGGTACTCGTCGGCACTTGAATTACCCCGGGTATTGCCCGGCGCGGTATAGCCATCGCCCTCACGGTGGGTGGCCCAGCGCAGGGTAAGCGACAGGTCCTTGGCCGGCCCGGCGGGCACCTGGTACTTGAGCGCAATGTCACGCTCCCAGTGTTTTGCGTCTTTACCTTCGGGGTTGAAGATGTAGCCATAGCCGGGTTGAGCGGGATCGACGCGGGTCAGGTCCGCTTCGCCGCGGGTGTAGGCGGCGATGAACTGCAGCGCCGGGGCATCGAGCCAGGCCAGGCTGGTTTCGTACTGCAAGCGCCAGGACTTCTCGCCCGGGCCGTTGAAGTCGGCGAACTGCTGGGAATTGGTCAGGTACAGAAAGATTCGGTCATCCTGGGTGAGGTAGTCGAAAGGCGTGCGGCCATCGACCTTCTGCAGCCCCAGGGTCAAGGTCTGGCCATGGGCGGTCGCGGCAATCCCGGCGCTGTAGGTGTCGTTGTCGATACTGCCCAACTGGCCGGAGCCCTGGTCGCGGGTCTTGAAGTAGTGCAGCCAGGGTTTGAGGGTGAGCCCTTCACTCACCCCGAAGACCTGCGATACCCCCAGGTAGTACTGATTCCAGATGTCTGCGAGCTGGCCGCCGTACAGGGTCACCTGCAGCGCTTGCGGCTGGCCGTAGACGCCGCCCAGCCAGCCCAGGTGCGGGCTCTGGCGATCCGCCGCAACGCCGGCCTTGTTGCCGGCACCGTAGGCGGTGACCAGGTGGCTGTGGCCGCTCTGGTTGCGCAGCCGGGTCGACTCCAGAAACCCTCCATCCAGCCACAGCGCCTGCACGCTGTGGTTCGCCAGCGTCACCCCGCGATAGCTTTGGGGAAACAGGCGACTGGTGCCACTGGCCACCAGCGGGTTCTCCACCAGTTGGTCACCGGCCTTGACCAGGGTCTGGCGGTAGCGCAGCTTGAGCGCCGCCCCGGCGCTGGAGAACTCGTCCAGCGGCTTGCCGCTCGAATCCAGCGGCAGCAGCCCGGCCCCGCCGCTGCCACCGCCGCCGTCCAGCTTCAGGCCGAGAAAGCCATGGGCGTCGACGCCTACCCCGACCGGCGTATCGGTAAACCCCGAGCGGAACGACAACAGCATCCCCTGGGCCGACTCCTCGGGATCTCTGCGTACCAACGCCGAGTGGTTGTCACGCTGAAAATAATAAGTGCGCAGCAAGCCATCGAGCCGCGCGCCGTCGACCAACCCTGGCGGGATCGACAGCTCGACCGCGCGCCGCTCGTTGATGCCGGTGAAGATCGTGTCCTTCTGGCCCAGGGCATTGTCGGCCCGGGCAGGCACGACCAGCAGCAGACTGGCGCTCAACGGCAGCACCAGCAAGGCCCGCCCGGCCATCGCCCTGGCCATGCGCGAAGGACTCATGGCCGCCAGGGCAACGCCGGCGCAACCAGGCGCGGCCCGTCGAAGCCGGCCACCTCGGGAAACCGGGCCCGTCCTTGCTCCCAGTCATCCTGGGCCTGGGCAATTTCCGCCTTGCTGTGGCCGACGAAATTCCACCAGATGAAAATCTCCTCGCTGAACGGCACGCCGCCAACCAGCACCGCCCTGGCCCCGGCCGAGCTTTCCAGTTCGAGCCGCTCCAGCCCTCGTCCCAGATAAGCCAGCTCGTCGGCAGCGAAGGCCTCGCCGTTGATCAGCCACTCACCGGTCAGCGGCAGCACCGCATACTCGAACCCCGGCTCCAGCGTGAGGCGGGTTCCACCGCCGGTGCTGGCGGCCAGATCGAGGCCCACCAGTTCCGAGAACACCTTCGCGGGTGATTGCTGCCCGGCGAAGCGTCCGGCCAGCAGCGTGAAGTGCATGCCGTCGGCCTGCCAACTGGGCAACGCCCCATGGTGGGTGAACGAGGGCGGTCGATCACGTTCGGCGTTCGGCAGGGCGATCCACAACTGCACGGCATGCAGCCGGTCCTCACCCGGCAACGACACTTCGGTATGGGCGATACCGTGGCCGGCGGTCATCAGGTTCACCTCGCCCGGGCGAATCAGTTGCTCGTTGCCCAGGCTGTCGCGGTGCATCACCTGCCCCTCGATCATCCAGGTAAAGGTCTGCAGGCCGATATGCGGATGCGGCCCGACCCGCAGGCCATCGCCCGACTTGAACACCGCAGGCCCGGCATGATCGAGAAAGCACCAGGCGCCCACCATGCGCCGGTGCCGCGAAGGCAGCACCCGGTTGACCGGCAGCCCCCCGCCCACCTCGGCGCTGCGCGAGGCGATCCGCTGGATGGCCCGGTTACCCTCGACGATCGGACAATCGTAGGACGATGACAGCTCACTTCGGGTTTCGTGAGTGCTCATTGCGGGCTCCTCTGCTCTCTGGCTGCACGCTGGCGGGATCGACCTCGCCGCTCATGTGCGCTACGGGACTTAGTCATACTAGGAGACAGCCCGACCCGGGACATGACCGCAGGTCGTCCATCCACCCTAGAACGGCAACAGGTAGCGCAAGGTCAACTGATTGCCTTCCGAGCGATTCCTGGCCCCCTGCTCGACATAGTAGTTGGCGAAAAACGCCTGCTTGCCGTGGCGGTACATCACCCCCGGCCCCAGCCCCAGCACCCGCTCCTTGGAGTCGGACTGACGATGCCCATCGATCCGGTCGGCGCTGACCTGCTCCAGGTGATAGCCCGCCACCCCCACTCGCCAGGCATCGTCCAGCGCATAGGACACCGAGAAATTACTGTGCACCGCCTCCCCCGGCTGAATGCTGTCGGCCTGCAAATGGGCCGCCGGGTCGTTGTTGCGACTGGACCATGCATAGTGCAAGCGGCCGCTGACCTCCAGGCGATCGGTCAACTCCCAGGTAAAGGCGTAATGCGGACTGACCACCCAGAGGTTGCTACCGACATTGATGCTGGCGTCAGGGTCGTAGTCGCCGGTGGGCGCCGTGATCACCAGATTGAGGCGCTGCCAGTACGGTCGACCGAACAGCGACACCGGCGCCCACTGCAGCAGCATCGGGCTGAAGACCAGATCACCCTGGCGGGTGCGGGTGCCCTCGGGGCCGCCGTCGATATCCAGCTCCAGGCGCACCAGCGGCAGCAGGACTTCCGCGCCATAGTGCGCGCCCAGAAAGGTCTCGGCACTGATATAGGCCAGGTGCGGCAGCACCGTGGTGCTGCGCACCTGCTGCCGCCCGGGCAGCGCATTGCCGCGGTGATCGGTGGCGTCGTCGGAGCGGTAGGACTGGATCGGCAGCTCGAACAGCTTACCGGGCAGCACCACGCCATCCATGAAGCTGGTGTTACCCAAAGGCAACGGCGGCAAGCTGACGGCGTCGGCCATGGCACTGGCGCAGCCCAGGGCCGAGGCCAGCGACAGCAGCGCGGCGGGTAATCCAACTGGTTTCATCCCGATCTCCCCTCATCCCGAACAGCGCGGGCCGTAGAAACCGCGAACCTTAAATTTGCAACAGCAACCCCGCTAGCCCTGACAGATCACCTACTGTGTTCTATCTGGTGAACGATCAACCTGCCCGTACGCGCACAGGACAGTCCAGTCACGTGCCACCCGCACAATGCCAGAGCAGAACCTTGGACAAGGCATGGCCGCAAGCCTCATAATGAGACTTGTTTACATTAGTACATCTGCACCAAGGAGTTTAGGTGCCCCTAGCCCTTTCCACCGCGCGTCGCCAGGTTCTGCACGACCTCTACGCCGATCACCATGCCTGGCTACTGAACTGGCTGCGCAAGCGCCTGCAGCATCGCGAGAGCGCTGCCGACCTGATGCAAGACACCTTCCTGCAACTGATCGGCCGGCCAGAGGCCCCCGATCGGTTGCAGCAACCCAGGGCCTGGTTGACCATCGTCGCCAAGGGCCTGATGGTCGATCGCCTGCGCCGGCACCGCCTCGAACAGGCGTATCTCCAGGTGCTGGCCTGCCAGGGCGAGGCGTTCGAGGTGTCGCCCGAAGAACGCCTGCAGTTGCTCGAAACCCTGATGCGCATCGATGCCCTGCTCGATGGCCTGCCGGCCAAGGTGCGCAGTGCCTACCTGTTGTCGCGCCTGGAAGGCCTGCCCTACCGCGACATCGCCCGGCATCTGGGGGTCAGCCTGAGCTCGGTCGAAAAGTACATGGCAACGGCGATGCACCACTGCTACCGGGCCTGTTTGTCATGAGCGCGCACCAGGTCCACGAAGACGAACTGGCGCAAGCCATCGACTGGATGGTGCGCCTGCGCTCGGGTGAAGCCCCCGAGGAACTCTGGCAGGCCTGCGCCCGCTGGCGCTCCGCCGATCCCCGGCACGAGGCGGCCTGGCAAGCCCTGCAGGCCAGTGAGCGATTGCTCGAAATGCCGACGCCGCAGGCCCGCATAGCCCGCCAGACCCTGGAGGGCGCCGGCCGCGCCAGCGTCTCCAGGCGCCAGACGCTCAAGCTGCTGGGCCTGGTCAGTGCTGGCTGGTTGGTGCTGGACTCTTCCAATTTCCGCAGCGCCGACTACAGCACCGCCATCGGCCAGCGCAGCAGCATTGCCCTGACCGATCACACGCGCATGTGGCTCAACACCGACAGTGCGGTGGACCGCTCAACGTCTTCGCAGCCCCCGCACATTGCGCTGCAGCGCGGGCAGATCCAGATCGCCCACCACGCCGGCGAGCTTGCCCCCCTGCTGGTGCGCAGCGGCGAACTGCGGCTGATTACCCGGGACAGTCGCTTCGACCTCCAGCGCCAGGGCGAGCACCATCGCCTGGACATGCTGGAGGGCAGCGCCGACGTGCAGTTCGCCCACCATCCGGTTGCCCGCCTCACCGCAGGACAACGCTGGCTGATCGGTGCCGACGGTCGCCGGCCGCTGCGCGACGACCACCTGGCCCCAGGCACCTGGATTGACGGACAACTGGTGGTCAAGCGCATGCCCCTGGCGCAACTGGTCGATGAACTGGCGCGCTACCGCAGCGGCTGGCTGCAGTGCGCGGACGACATCGCCAGCCTGCCGGTTTCCGGGGTGTTCCAGCTGGATGACATCGAGCGGACCCTGGATGCGCTGGGTGCCTCGTTGCCGGTGAAAACCCAGCGCCTGTCGCGCCTGTGGGCCCGTATCGTGCCCGCCTGAATTTTTTTACCTAGGTCGTTACGGGTTTTGCCGCGCGCTTCGACATAAGAGAAAAACATCTGCTTGTCGAAGGAGCTTCACGTTCATGCCTCACCGTAAACACCGCCTCGCGCTCGTGCTGCACGCTGTTCTTGCGGGCGGCGCACTGTCCCTGCCTGCCACGGGCGCCTGGGCAGACAGCAGCACGCACAGCTACCACCTGCCCGGTGCGTCGCTGGAGGATGCCCTCAGCCAGGTTGCCCGCCAGGCCGGCATCACCCTGCCGATGGACCCGGCCCTGGTCGCCGGCAAACGGGCGCCCGCCCTGCAGGGCGAGTACAACGTGGGCCAGGCGCTGGATCATCTGCTGCAAGGCAGCGGGCTGCAGGCACGTGAAGTCCAGCCCGGGATCTGGGCCTTGGCCGCAACCATGGCAGGCAGCCCCCTGAGCCTGGACAACATGGTCATCACCGCCAGCCAGACCCGCCACAGCGAACTCACCGCCCCGGCCAGCGTCAGCGTGATCAGCCGCGAGCAACTGCAACAGATGCAGGCGCTGGACCTCAGCGAAGCAGTCGCCAAGGTGCCGGGCGTCAGCATCGCCGCATCCTCCACCTTCGGCCGCCACAAGATCAAGATGCGTGGCCTGGACTCCGACTACACCCTGCTGCTGGTCAACGGTCGGCGGATCAACTCGCGCGATGCCCTGACCAGCAACTACGCCAACGACTTCGACCTGTCGGCGATTCCGCTGAGCGCAGTGGAGCGTATCGAAGTCATCCGTGGCCCGATGTCGTCGCTGTACGGGGCCGATGCCATGGGCGGCGTGATCAACGTCATCCTGCGCCGTCCCGGCAACGAAGCCGAAGGTGCACTGAGCTACAGCTACCAGCACACCCCCTCCGGCGACGGCGGCGACATCAACCACAGCTCGCTCTATAGCGCCGGACCGCTGATCGAGGATCGCCTGCTCGGCAACCTGGTGCTCGACGCCAGCGACCAGGCCGCGTGGAAATCCAGCATGACCACCGACGACCGCGCCCATGCCCGCGAACAGCGCCAGAACTGGGCAGTGATGTCCAACCTGAACTGGCTGATCGACGACAGCCAGGACCTGGAGCTGGACTTCAGCGCCCGCAACGATCAACGCGATGGCGTGTGGAACAACTCCAACGTCAACTTTCCGCGCAACCAGCAGGAAATGGAGCGCTACACCTTCGGCCTGACCCACAACGCCCAGCTGGAGCGGGCCAACACCCGGCTGCGCTACTACCACGAACAAGTGAACCTGAGCGATGACTCGCAACTGACCACTGCCCTGCGCGGCGTGGCCGGCGATGTGCGCCAGCGCAACCAGACCGTGGATGGCCAGATCAGCGGCGACCTGGGCAACCACCTGCTGACCGCCGGTGCCGAATACCGCCACACCCTGCTCGAACACAACCAGAACCTCGACGGCGACGCCACCGACTTTCAGCGCGCCCTCTACCTGCAGGACGAAATCGCCCTGGGCGACCTGCGCCTGACCCTGGGCGGGCGCCTGGACGACCACAAGACATTCGGTTCCGAATTCAGCCCGCGGGCCTATGCGGTCTACTCGCTGACCGACGACTGGGTGATCAAGGGCGGCGTGGGCAAGGCCTTCAAGGCCCCGAGCATCAGCCAGGCCGACCCCAGCTACGCCATCCCCGCCTGCCGCGGCCGCTGCGTGGTGGCCGGCAACCCGGAGCTGAAACCGGAAACCGCAACCGCCTACGAAATCGGCACCCTCTACCAGAGCGAAACCCTCGAACTGGGCGCCAACCTGTTCTACAACGACATCAAGGACATGATCCTGGCCGACGGCTGGCGTCCTGGGCACATGCCCGCCGTACTGACCTACTACAACGTCAGCAGCGCCCGAACCCGAGGCGTCGAACTGCTGTCCAGCGCACAACTGAGCGAGACCCTGAAACTGAGCGCCAACTACACCCTGACCGAGGCCGAAGACCGCGACACCGGCGAAGAACTGCGCCAGGTGCCCAAACACACCGCCAACGCCGACCTGAACTGGCAACTCACGCCACGCTGGCAGGCGCAGCTGGGTTACCAGTACATCGGCAGCCAGGTGCTGCGTAACACCATCAGCAACCAGGACGTGGACAGCGCCGCCTATCACCTGGTCAACCTTGGCAGCCAGTACCAACTGACCCCGCAACTGAGCCTGAACGCCGGGGTGAAGAACCTGGGCGACAGCGATCGCGACTCGGCTGCGCGGGATGCCGATTACATTGAACTGAGCCGGACCTTGTATGCCGGGTTTACCTTGGCGTTCTAGTCGCCGGATGCCGCGGTGTCAGGTGCTGCGCGGCGCCGGCATCGCTGGCGTTGCCAGCTCCCACAGGGTTTCAGGTCTACCTTGGAAAGCTAATCAGGCACAGCTCCCACAGGACTTCGGGTCTGCCTTGGAAAGCTAATCAGGCACAGCTCCCACAGGACTTCGGGTCTGCCTTGGAAAGGTAGTCAGGCACAGGTCATTGTGGGAGCTGGCGAAGCCGGCGATGGCCGCGCCACGGTGCCCTGGCCAAACGCCACTCCACCACTCGTCGCCTTGAGAACCCCACACCCCATTTCTCGCCACCCTCTGGCGTATCAATTGCACAAGCCGGCCCCAGCAGCCCCGGAAAGACGAAATTCTGACGCGGCAGCGGCCAAAATTATCGTTCAAAGGGGCGCCCCAGCGACGCCTGCCCAGTTATCGGAGATGTAACGTGTCAACGCTCAGTGAAATCGCAATGAACCACGCGCGAATGGTCAAAAGGCTGGCGGAAGAATCGGTCGCGCCACTAGAACGGCAGCCACTGGTTGTAGGAAGTTTTGACGTTTGCACCATGGACACGCCACACCACCTGCCGCTGCACTTTCTTATGGACGCTCAAGACAGAAATATCGACCTGATCAGCGCAGCGATCTGACATAGGCATCTCCCCTTCGAGGACTGGACCGGCTTTCGCAACCAGGAACAGGTCCAGCCCTCATATTCAAAAAAGGCAGTATTATATTTTTATTGATTCTTTTACGGAATAAGCAGCCCTCCGTATAACGGTCGCACATTCATACCGCTGTGCGAATCGAATCATGTCTCCCGGCCAACACCATCCCTCACTGTTCGCCCAGCAACTGTTGCCCTGGCAACAGCCATGCAACAAAACACCTCCCGCAGCAACAGCGCAAGGCGTAAAAAACAGCCAGAACCCCCGTAAAACGGGGCCTTCAAGTGTGGTACAGCCTTTGCTCAAGCCTGTGTACCGCTCTGCTCGCAGAGCATCACCACAGGACTTGAACATGACTGCTGCACTCAAGGTGGTCGCCGTTTCCGGCGGCGCCTATCGCCCTTCCCGTACCCTGGCCCTGACCCAGGCCATCGTTGCCGAACTGGGCAACCACCTGAACATCGATGCCCACATCGTCGAGCTCAGCGAGATCGCCCGCCCCTTGGGCAATGCGATGTCGCGTAATGAGCTGCCCGATGAGGTGGAGCAACAGCTGCAAACCATCGAGAACGCAGACCTCTTGATCGTCGCCTCACCGGTCTACCGCGGCTCCTACCCCGGCCTGCTCAAGCACCTGTTCGACCTGGTGGGCCAGCACAGCCTGGTCGACACCCCGGTATTGCTCGTGGCCAACGGTGGCAGCCCGTTGCACGCGCTGGTCATCGATCACCAGCTGCGCCCGCTGTTCAGTTTCTTCCAGTCGCTGACCCTGCCCATTGGTGTGTATGCCAGTGAAAGCGACCTGCGCGACTACCAGGTCAGCAGCGACACCCTGCAAGCCCGCATACGCCTGGCCGCCGAGCGCGCCCTGCCGCTGTTCGCCAACCACGCGCACAGCCTGCGCAAGATCGCCTGAGGAGCTACACGATGAATGTATTCTGGTTCCTGCCCACCCATGGCGATGGCCATTTTCTCGGCACCAGCGAAGGCGCGCGCCCGGTCAGCCTCAACTACCTCAAACAGATCGCCCAGGCCGCCGACGGCCTCGGCTACTACGGCGTGCTGATTCCCACCGGACGCTCCTGCGAGGACTCCTGGGTGGTCGCCTCGGCGCTGGCGCCGCTGACCGAGCGCTTGCGTTTTCTGGTGGCGATCCGCCCGGGGATCATCTCGCCGACGGTATCGGCACGCATGAGCGCGACCCTCGACCGGCTGTCCGGTGGGCGCCTGCTGATCAACGTGGTGACCGGCGGCGACCCGGACGAGAACCGTGGCGACGGCATTCACTTGAGCCACAGCGAACGCTACGAGGTCAGCGACGAATTCCTGCGCATCTGGCGCCGCGTGTTGCAGGGCGAGGCGGTGGATTTCGAGGGCAAGCACTTCAAGGTGCAGAACGCCAAGGCGCTCTACCCGCCGGTGCAGAAGCCTTACCCACCGCTGTACTTCGGCGGCTCGTCCGAGGCCGCCCATGAACTGGCCGCAGAGCAGCTGGATGTCTACCTGACCTGGGGCGAGCCGCCCGCCGCCGTCGCCGAAAAGATCGCCGATGTGCGCGCCCGCGCCGCCAAACACGGGCGCACGGTGAAGTTCGGCATCCGCCTGCATGTGATCGTGCGCGAGACCGCCGAAGAAGCCTGGCAGGCCGCCGACCGCCTGATCGCGTCGATCTCCGACGACACCATCGCCGCCGCCCAGCAGTCCTTCGCCCGCTTCGATTCCGAAGGCCAGCGGCGCATGGCCGCCCTGCACGGAGGTCGGCGCGACCAGCTGGAAATCGCCCCCAACCTGTGGGCCGGGGTCGGCCTGGTGCGGGGTGGTGCCGGTACCGCGCTGGTCGGCGACCCGCAGCAGGTGGCGGCGCGTATCAAGGAGTACGCGGACCTGGGCATCGACAGCTTCATCTTCTCCGGCTACCCGCACCTGGAAGAGGCCTACCGCTTCGCCGAGCTGGTCTTCCCGCTGTTGCCGGAACCCTACCGAAGCCTGGCCGGACGCGGCGTGACCAACCTCACCGGGCCGTTCGGCGAAATGATCGCCAACGATGTGCTGCCGCAAGCGCAGCCGGCATGAGCCACCACCCGTCAGCCCACCCAGGACCATCGAGGAACCCCGTGTGAACGCACTCCACCCGCAAGCCGCTGTACTCAGCCCGCTGCAAACCGCCCGCAAGTTGGCCGCCGACTTCGCCGAAACCGCCGCCGAACGCGACGAGCGTGGCGGCACGCCGAAGGCCGAGCGCGATGCCCTGCGCCAGAGCGGCCTGCTCGCCCTGAGCATTCCCCGCCAGTTCGGCGGCCTGGGCGCCAGCTGGAGCGAGACCCTGGACATCGTCCGCGAGTTCGCCAAGGTCGACAGCTCCATCGCCCATGTCTTCGGCTTCCAGCACCTGATGCTGGCCACCGTGCGCCTGTTCGCCCGCCCCGAGCAGTGGCAGCCCTGGTTCGAACAGACCGCACGCAAAAACTGGTTCTGGGGCAATGCCCTGAACCCGCTGGATACCCGCACCGTGGTGCGCAAATTCGATGGCTGGCGCGAGTTCTCCGGCAAGAAGAGCTTCTGCTCCGGCGCCAGCGACTCGGAAATGCTGATCGCCTCGGCGGTGGACGAAAGCGCCGGCGGCAAGCTGCTGATCGCCGCTATCCCCAGCGCCCGCTCCGGCATCACCCTGCATGGCGACTGGAACAACATGGGCCAGCGCCAGACCGACAGCGGCAGCGCCACCTTCGAACGGGTGCGCGTCGAGGAATCGGAACTGCTGCTCGACCCAGGCCCGTTGAGCACCCCGTTCGCCTGCCTGCGCCCGCTAATCGCGCAACTGCACTTTGCCCATGTGTTCCTCGGCATCGCCGAAGGCGCCCTGGAAGAAGCCCGCCAGTACACCCTCAAGGAGGGCCGGCCCTGGTTCAAGTCCAAGGCCCAGCATGTCAGCGAAGACCCGTACATCCTGCGTCACTACGGTGAGTTCTGGGTCGGCCTTGAGGGCGTGCGGCTGCTGGTCGAACGCGCCGCCCGCCAGCTCGACGAGGCCTGGGGCAAGGAACATAACCTCGGCAGTGAGGAGCGCGCGCAACTGGCGCTGTCGATCTCCACCGCCAAGGTGGCGGCCACCCGCACCGGCCTTGACCTGTGCAGCCGCCTGTTCGAAGTCACCGGTGCCAGGGCTACCCATGCCTCGCTGCGCTTCGATCGCTACTGGCGCAACCTGCGCACCCAGACCCTGCACGACCCGGTGGATTACAAGATCCACGAGCTGGGGGAATGGGCCCTGAACCAGACGCGCCCGACGCCCACCTTCTACTCCTGAGACCTGCCCATGGAACTGTTGACGCTGCCCCCCTCCCCGACACTGGCCACCTCGATCCGGGCGACCGCACAGGTCTTCGAAGACCCCAAATCGCAGGCGCTGCTCGCTCACTTGCAACAGGTCGCCCCCAGCGAGGCCAGCGTCCTGATCATTGGTGAAACCGGTACGGGCAAGGAGCTGGTGGCGCGGCACATCCACAACCTCAGCGGGCGGCGCAACGGCCCGTTCGTTGCGGTCAACTGCGGGGCGTTTTCCGAGTCGCTGGTGGAGGCCGAGCTGTTCGGCCACGAGAAAGGCGCCTTCACCGGCGCCCTGACCGCCAAGGCCGGCTGGTTCGAGGAAGCCAACGGCGGCACCTTGTTCCTCGACGAGATCGGCGACTTGCCCATGGCCATCCAGGTCAAGCTGCTGCGCGTGCTGCAGGAGCGCGAAGTGGTACGCCTGGGCTCGCGCAAGAGCATCCCGATCAACGTCCGTGTACTGGCTGCCACCAACGTGCAGCTGGAGCGGGCAATCAACGCCGGGCACTTTCGCGAAGACCTCTACTACCGCCTCAATGTGGTCAGCCTGCAGCTCTACCCGCTGCGCGAACGGCCCGGCGATATCCTGCCGCTGACCCGGCACTTCATCCACAGCTACAGCGAGCGCCTGGGCTACGGCGACGTGCGCCTGAGCCCGGAAGCCGAGCGCAAGCTGGCCAGCTACGACTGGCCGGGCAATATCCGCGAGCTGGAAAACGTCATCCACCACACCTTGCTGATCTGCCAGGATGGCCTGGTGCGCCAGGAAGACCTGCGCCTGTCCAACCTGCGCATCGAACGGCCGCAAAGCGCCCCGCCGCTCGATGAGTCTGCCGATGCCTTGTTGCAGCGCGCCTTCCAGAAACTCTTCGAAGAACAGAGCGGCGCCCTGCATGAAAAGGTCGAGGAGGCGCTGCTGCGCAGTGCCTACCGCTTCTGCCACCACAACCAGGTGCACACCGCGAGCCTGGTGGGCCTGAGCCGCAACGTCACCCGCGCCCTGCTGATCAAGATCGGCGAGCTGGTGGTGAACAAGCGCAGGCCCGGGCAGAGCCTGCAGGGCGACCGGGTGATCAACCTGTCGATCTGACCGGCTCGATGCGATCGGCCACCTGGCGCGCCTGCTCCAGCACCTGGGCAAACACCTCGGCCGGCGCCTCCACCCGAACACGCAGGCTGCCGAGGGTGCGGCCCTGGATACGCTCCAGGCTGCCCTGCACCAGGCGGGTGGTGTAACCCAGCGCAGCGGTGATGGCGGTAAGCTCCGGCTCGTGGCCGCTGGCGCCGGTGTAATGCAGGTCGAGCAGCAGCTCCTTCGACGTCCGCGCCTCGGCGGCACCCGGCTGTGAAGTATGCAACAGGGTGCGGGTCACCTCGTGCTGCGGATTGCCGAACACCTGCCACACCTCGCCCTGCTCCACCACCTCGCCCCGCTCCAGCACCAACACGCGGTCGCACAGGTCGCGGATCACTTCCATCTCGTGGGTGATCAGGACGATGGTCAGGTTCAGGCGCCGATTGATATCGCGCAGCAAGCCGAGGATCGACTGGGTGCTCTCCGGATCGAGCGCCGAGGTGGCCTCGTCGCACAACAGCAAGTCCGGTTGCAGCACCAGCGCCCGGGCGATCCCGACCCGCTGCTTCTGCCCGCCGGACAGTTGCGCAGGCCAGGCATCGCGCTTGTCCTCCAGGCCCACCAGTTGCAGCATCTCGGCCACCCGCCGCTCGCGCTCGGCGGCACCGATGCCCGCCAGCCTGAGCGGCAGGGCGATATTCTCGCCCACGGTTTTCGCCGCCATCAGGTTGAAGTGCTGGAAGATCATCCCGGTGCGCTGACGCTGGCGCGCCAGTCGGGCCTTGTCGAAGCCGGCGATATCCTCGCCGTCGATCAACACCTGGCCACGGCTGGGGTCTTCCAGGCGGTTCAGCGAGCGCAGCAGCGAAGACTTGCCCGCCCCGCTGCGGCCGATGATGCCGAACACCTCGCCACGGCGCACCTCCAGGTTGATGTCTCGCAAGGCGTGAACCGCCTGCCCGCGCCCCGGGTACTGCTTGCCGAGCCCCACCAGGCGGATATGCACGGCAGCCGTAAGCGGCTGCGAATTGAAACTGACCATGCGCTGAACCTTCAATCAGAAGCCGGGAGCGATCTGGCCCTTGTAGCGGGTCAGGATGAACTGGCGCACTTCGGGCGAATTCAACGCCTTGGCCAGCTTCTGGATGCGCGGGTCGTTGATGTTGTCGGGGCGGGCCACCAGGAACTCGATGTACAGGTCCTTGCCCTTCTCGACGATCAGCGCACTGTTGGTGTCGATACCGGCTTCCAGGGCGTAGTTGGCGAAGATGAACGCCAGGTCGACCTGGTTCACCGCCCGCGCCAGCAACGCCCCTTCCAACTCGCGGATCTTCAGCTTCTTGGGGTTGGCGACGATGTCGCGCTGGGTCGCCAGGGTATTGCTCGGGTCCTTCAACGTAATCAGCCCGGCCTCATGCAATAGCACCAAAGCGCGACCGGTGTTCACCGGGTCGTTGGGAATGGCCACGCTGGCGCCCTCCTTGAGCTCGGCGAGGTTCTTGATCCGGGTCGAATAGGCACCGAAAGGCTCGATATGCACGCCGACCACCGGCACCAGATCGGTCTTGCGGGTGGCGTTGAACTCGTCGAGGAAGGGCCGGTACTGGTAGTAGTTGGCGTCGAGGTTCTTCTCGGCCAGCTGCAGGTTGGGCTGGATGAAATCGGTGAACACCTTCAGATCCAGGTCCACGCCCTCCTTGGCCAGCGTCGGTTTGACGAACTCGAGGATCTCCGCGTGAGGCACCGGGGTAGCCCCCACCACCAGTTTCTCGTTGGCGTGGGCGGACAGCGACAGTACAGCAGCCAGTACGGCCAGGGTCTTCTTCATGGTCTTGCTCCTGAACAGTGAACAGTGGCCGTCGTGGGGTGGACGTGGGCCGGCGGCAGCTGAACCCGGCTGCCGCAGACGGGAAAAACAGTCAACGCCGGGTGAAGTGGCGCACCAGGCGATCGCCACTGAGCTGCAGGGTTTGCACCAGCAGGATCAGCAGCAGCACGGTGACCACCATCACATCGGTCTGGAAACGCTGGTAACCGAAACGGATCGCCAGATCGCCCAGGCCGCCACCGCCGACCACACCGGCCATGGCGGTGTAATCCACCAGGACGATGGCGGTCACCGTGACGGCGGCGATCAGCCCGGTACGCGCCTCCGGCAGCAAGGTGTGCCAGACCGTCTGCCAGGTACCGGCGCCCATGGACTGGGTCGCCTCCACCAGACCGCGATCGACCTCACGCAGAGCGGTTTCCACCAGCCGGGCGAAAAACGGCGTGCAGCCGATCACCAGCGGCGGCGTCGCCCCGGCCACGCCCAGCGACGTGCCGGTGATCAACGTGGTCAGCGGAATCAGCACGATCAACAGAATGATGAACGGCATCGAACGCAGCACATTCGCCAGCACCGACAACAGCCGATACACCCGGGGCGAAGCCAGCAACTGACGCTGGCCGGTCAGGTACAGCAGCACCCCCAGCGGCAGCCCCAGCAGCACGGTAAAGCCGAGCGCGGCACCGAGCATGGTCAGGGTGTCCAGGCAGGCCTGGCCGATCTCCGACCAGTCGATATTGGCGAGCAACTCGTCCACAAGCACCTCAGGACCAGTCATGGCGCGGCGGCTTGATATCGTTGAGCAGCCAGTTGCCGACCACGTGGTACTTCCAGCGCACCGGATCATGCAGGGTATGCACCCGGGCATTGCGCCAGTGGCGATCGAGGTTGTGGCGGCGCAGGGTCGACCGGGTGCCGCCCAGCTCGAACAGCTTGTTGCTCGCCTCGATGGCGATCTCGGTGGTCAGCACCTTGGCCCGCGCCACGGCAAGCGAGGCGGCGGCGACATTCTCGGCATCCGGCGCCGGCCGGGCCTGATCGAGCACCAGGCCGGCACGTTCCAGCAGCGCCTCGGCCGCTTCCAGACGAATATCCAGGGCACCGACCTGGATGATGGTCAGCGGGTCTTCACTGGCCCTCTCCACCCCTGCATCGATCCACGGCCGCGCCTGCTCGCGCACAAAAACGATGGTGTCCTGCAGTGCAGCGCGGGCGATGCCGGCGTCGATGGCCGCCGTGGTGATCTGCGCGAACGGCCCGGCCAGGGTCGGATTCTCGTAGGAGCGATAGCTGGGGAACAGATTGAACGCCGGCACCCGCAACCCATCGGCCAGCACCGTACCGCTGGAGGTATTGCGCTGGCCGATGCTGTCCCAGTCATCGACCACCACCAGCCCGGGCGTGTCACGGGGCACGAAGGCCAGTTGCCCGTGGCCCTCCTCGTCCACGGCCAACACCCCGAGCCAGTGGGCATAGAGCGAACCGGTGCAGTAACCCTTGCGTCCGTCGATACGATAACCGTCGCCTTCGCGCACGATGCGAGTACGGATGTCCTGCACATTCTTGCCGCCGGTTTCCGACAGCGCATTGGCGAAGCGATGGCCCTTGAGCACCAGGTCGAAGAAAAAGCGCTGCTGCTCTTCGCTGCCCTGCAGGCGAATATCCTCCAGCAGGCAATAGTGGTTCTGCGGAATCTGCCCCAGGGACGGATCGGCCGCCGAAATAATGGCGATCACTCGCGCCAAAGTGGCGTAGGACACCTCGGCGCCACCGTAGGCCCTAGGCACGGTAATGCCCCACAAACCACTGTTGGAAAACGCATCGACCACCTCCGCCGGCACCGCGCGCTGCGCATCGCGCTCGGCAGCCCCCGGTTGCAGCAGAGCGGCGACCCGGTGGGCAACACTGATGGCTTCGGCATCGTCACGAATGACATGGGCATCCGGCTGGTGGATGGGGTAATGGGCAGTGATTACAGACATGATTGCTCTCTTAATAGAAACGAAGGAATTCAGGCCAGCTCAGGCGTGCTGGCGTGGGCGTGCAGACGGGACAGGTCGCGGTAGCCCGCGCCCGGATGGCTGGCCGGCAGACGCGGGCCGTCGCCGAACAACTTGTCGCGCAAGGTGCCGGGGCTGTATTCGGTCTTGAACACCCCGCGCTTCTGCAGCTCGGGAACCAGCAACTCGACCACGTCGCGGAAGGTTTCGTGGGCCAGCGCGTAGGTGAAGTTGAAACCGTCGACATCGGTCTCCTCGACCCAGTCCTGCAGCTCGTCGGCCACGGTCTGCGCGCTGCCGACAATCAGCGGCCCCATGCCACCGATACCGACCCAGTCGGCCAGCTCCTGCACCGTCCACTGCTTGCCCGGGTCGGCCGTGGAAAAGGCCTCCACCGCCGACTGCATGGCATTGGTTTGAATATGCTTGAGCACCTGGTCGGGTTGGTACTGACCGAAATCGATCCCGGTCCAGCCGGCAATCAACGCCAGCGCCCCCTCATAGCTGGCGTAGGATTTCAACTCCCGCCACTTGGCCTGCGCCTTGGTATCGGTCTCATCGACGATCACCGTCTGCATATTGAAGATCAGCACCTTGCGCGGATCGCGCCCGGCCTCGGCGGCGCGGCGGCGGATATCGGCCACGGTCTTCTTCAGCGCCGCCTTCGAAGGCGACGCGACGAATACACACTCGGCATGCGCGGCAGCGAAGTTCTTGCCCCGACTCGACGCCCCGGCCTGATACAGCACCGGCGTACGCTGCGGCGACGGCTCGCACAAATGAATGCCGGGCACCTGGAAATGCTTGCCATGGTGGCGGATCTCATGAACCTTGGCAGGATCCGTAAACAGCCCCCGCGCCCGGTCACGCACCACCGCATCCTCCTCCCAACTGCCCTCGAACAACTTGTAGAGCACCTCAAGGTACTCATCCGCGTAGTCGTAGCGCGCATCGTGATCGCTCAGCGCCTTCTGCCCGAGATTGCGCGCGCCGCTGTCCAGGTAGGAGGTGACGATATTCCAGCCGATCCGGCCCTTGGTCAGGTGATCCAGGGTCGACAGGCGACGGGCGAAGGGATAGGGATGCTCGAAGCTCAGCGACGCGGTCAGGCCGAAGCCCAGATGCTCGGTGACCAGCGCCATGGGCGTGATCAAAGCGAGCGGATCGTTGACCGGCACCTGCGCCGCCTGGCGAATGGCGGCATCGCCGTTGCCGTTGAGCACGTCGTAGATGCCGATGACGTCGGCAATGAAAATGCCGTCGAACTTGCCGCGCTCCAGGAGCTTGGCGAGGTCGGTCCAGTAGGTGAGGTCCTTGTATTGCCAGGAGCGATCGCGGGGGTGCGCCCAGAGGCCGGGGGCCTGGTGGCCGACGCAGTTCATTTCGAATGCGTTTAGACGGATTTCGCGTGGCATGGGGGGACTCCTGATCGATAGGCTTCGCGCTGTGGGGGGCGCGTTTAAGAGCTCTATTTCAGGAACCGTGCCAACGGATTAGTTGTTTTATTTCAATGACTTACAAAATTTGAAAACAGTATCAAGTGCACGCATCACTACAGGCTGTTGATCAACTGTCTGAAAATGAACAGGTGATGCGGCCCTTGAACTGTTTGCCGGTCAAGCGTGCTCAGGCCTCTTCCCAGCGTTTACGCAGCGTCCTGATAAACGCATTGCCCCGCAGCGGACGACCGTCCGGCCCGCACAACGCAACCGACCCCTCCGGCAGCCCAAAGACTTCCTCAATGCGCGCACGAATACTGCTGACCTTGGCGTCAGAGCGCGCCGCACGATAACGGGCGGCCTTCTTGCTGGTGACCACGACCTCGTCCGCTTCCTGGTCCTCAGGCTCCTCGTCCTCCCACTCCTCTTCCTCCTCGAAATCCTCGTCCTCCACCTCGTCGTCCGTATCGATCTCGCTGTCAGCTACCTCCTGCTGCCTATGGGAATACCAGGTACTGCCATCCTCCTTTTCCCACACCATGCCATCCTCGACATGGAAGGTGCGCACCGCTTCCGAGGCTGGCACGTAATCGCTGAATCGCGACCTCACCCCCGGCAAACGCTCGAAGGCAGCGCCAAGGGCCGTCAGCACCTTCTTCGGCCCGGCCACTAGCAGGAACTCGCACCAGCACGGGTCGCGGAAATTGACGCTGACTGTTCCATACATGAACAGCGTGGCCCGCAGCGATGCGTCCTCTGCTGCCAACCGGGACAGCACCTCCATCACCGTGCGCGTGATGCTGAAACCCGCGTCCTCCATGCTTTGCGAATCGATTTCGACGGTAGGCAGGGGCGACCTGCTGCTGACGAACTGAAGCTCGGTTACCGATTTCTTGATCATTACATCCATTCCTTGAGCAGATTCGCAGGCGGGCGACTACCCGCCTGGAGCGTTTTGTCCTGAATACTCACCTACCGTCACGCCGGCTGCGCCCGGTGCCTGTCCAGCACCTCGCGCGCCTTGCGTACCATCAGGTCGACGCGGTCCACCAGTTGGGTCATCGCCTCCAGCGTGTCGATTTCCTCGTCGCCATCGTGCTGCTCCAGCAGCTTTTCAATGCTCGCAAGCACCGCGGGTGACCAACGCTCGTTCTCCTCACCGACCTCCAGCAGCGAATGAAGGGTATTGAGCCCACGCTGCCCACCTGCCGTAATGGCCTCGGCTTCCTCGTTCAAGGCAAAGTCTGGCTGTTCATGATCGGACAGATCCGGAGCGTAGTCCTCGTCCTGCGCATCGAAGGCTGACTTGGTAGAGGCCTCCCCCGGCTCCCCTTCGATCTCAACCGCTTGAATCAACTCACCGATAAAACTTCTCGCCTCACCGCTGAGGAATCGCACCGTGGCCAGATGGGTATTGCGTCTGGGCGACTGGGGCAGATAGAAGCGAACCTGCTGCCCCTCCCCCAATACCGCATCGCTCCAGTCAAGCAAGGTACTGCCGGAGGCCAGCCGCGGATAATTGACGCGCGGATACAGACGCTCGACCACCTCGTCGTCCAAGGATTCCGGGTCCACCAGCACACCGTACTTGTACAGCAAATCGAAAGTGACCTTGAAACGCTTGTCCAGCTGCTTCGGGTCGACCCCCTTGTTATACGGCCCGGCCTGGACCCGCTGAGCGGCCACCAGCCTGCGATTGTCCAGTACACCCATCAGCTCATTCAGCGCCTGATCGGAGCTGATGCCCTCGGGCGGTATCCATTTAGCGAGAATGGACTGGGCGCTGGCCACCGCGTCGGCGATGGTCTGGTTGGCAGTTGGCATGGGAGATCCTTTCGAAATGATCCGGGAAATTAAGGTGTTACGGTGATAATGGCTAATTGATGGCTGCTTGCGCAAGGGTGCCTTGCCTATCGCCCCTCAGGGGGTTATTGCGGCTGATCGGGCATGGTGTGTGAAACATCATCCACCAGGGCCTTGGCCATGCCACTGAGGTAATGCGCTGCCCAGATGAGTGCGCCGTCGTGCTCGATTCCGGCCTGTAGGGTCAGGCGGTGAACGCAGCTCATCAGCAGTGCTGATTGTTCCAGGGCGAATGCCGCATTGTGGCCGGGTTCGACGCGGAACAGGCGGTGGGTGGAGTGTCCGTGTTCGCCTTCACCGAAGGTGCCGATGCCTGTTGTTTTGGGGGTGGGGGTGCTGGTTTTGTTTGAATCCTCATTCATGGACAAATCTCCCCTGCGTGCATGGCTATCCCGCGTTGCTGAGCGGTTTCGTCAGCAACGCGGGTTTTCCTGCTCATTGGCGATTCAGTGCTGCGCCTGAACGTTGCTCAAGGCCACTTCGACCAGCGTGCTGGCGTGTTCAATTTCGTGCAGGGTCGCCAGGGTCAGGGGGCGGACTGGGGGGCTGGGATGGAGCAGGACGATCTGTTGAACGATGCTCAGGGCACAGGTCAGGTGTTCGGTGGTCTGGACGAGGATGTCTTCGAGGGAATGGTTGGGGTGATGTGGTGGGTCGGGGACGATCTTTAGCATGGTAAACCTCTAGAGTCAGTGAGGCTGCTACAGACCTGCTGTCAAACAAGTAGGTGGCAGCTGTACGCGGGTTGACAGACCGAGGACTCTAGAAACTCGGCGCACACGAGGTGCCCCACGTACAGCCGCCATGAAGCGTGCACGTGTACTAGAGATCTGGGACGGCCTGTCAAAGCCGGTCGTTGAATGGCAACGACGAGGCGAGACTAGAGGGCTGCCGGGAGCGCTGCAACGACTTGAAGGCGGCAAAAGTATGATTGGGAAATGGACTACAAGAAATCAGGAAATTCTGAAGGCCTCACCAATTAGTGCGACAGGGTTCAAGCTCAATTGAACCAAATCTTGCAGTATTGGCGTACTGCCTGGAAATGCTCACTGGTATCAGAGTATGGACGTTACACTCGCAAGGACCAAGATCTTCCTGCCACAGCTCATGCAGATCTGCAGCAGGTACGAACCAAGCGAGTGCACCACTACTGGGGCGACTCAACGAGCCAACGATCAGCCAAGAGCCCTCTCAGCCTCGACTTCTGCACGTTGATAGCCTTCAGCACCCAAGGTCTTTTCGCAAATCACAGCATGTACCACCGAAGCAATCTTGTGTGCCAACAGTGGTGGAACTGCGTTACCTACCTGGTGAAATTGCTGAGTCCTGTTTCCCTGGAAGAAATAGTTGTCCGGGAACGTCTGAAGCCGAGCAGCTTCACGAACAGTCAGACTACGGCACTGCTTTGGGTCATAGTGAATAAAGTAGTGCCCGTCCTTGGAAATGTGGCTGGTAATCGTCGTAGCCGGCAGGTGTTCCAATTGAACCCTGAATCGGTCACTGAACTTACCGCTTTCCCAGTTCTTGTGCGCTGGCGCAAGCCCTGAGAGCGTGAATTGCTGATGCCCTTTTGGCGATGTCTTGTAGGCTCTGGCGTAGACGCTTGCGAACATGTACCTACGCAAGTCTGATGGCATATGGCCGCGCGCATCATGGTTCAACCAGTATTCAAGACTGTCATCGCGGTACCACCTGTCGAGGGCCACATCACCAGTGCAACCGTCACCCTTTCGACGAGGTACACGGAGAGCACCTACATCAACGGGCGCCGACAACAAACCGCTGCGAATTATGTCCATCTCGAATGCAAGCTTGGGCTCGGTTCGGCTATCGACCTCAGCCCTCAAGTCGTCGAGCTGATTGGCCACCTCCGTGTACCAGGCTTCATTTCCATCAGCTTGCTTGGTCAAACGACTTCTCAGCTTGGGAAGCTCTTCCAAGACCTGTTTCACACTCACCTGATCCTGAATCAGTGGGATCCAGCCATGCTCAGGAATGTTCCCTTCTTCGTCCAGGGCGATACCGAGCAGAATCACTCGATGCCGAGCTTGAGGGATACCATGATCCTCTGCCTTGATGATGAAGCCCCGAGGATCAACCTCATCGACGTCCTCCCCCGGACCGTAGGACTGCCCGGTAACCAAGGAGCAGACGCGATACTTGATGCCAGGCTCAGGGTCGCCGAGCGCCTTGTTAGGGTCCGTAAGATCTTGGAGTATCTGGGAGAAAATGCTTTCGCCACCCACCTTCGAAGAAAGAATGCCCTTGACGTTTTCCATTACGAAAACGGTTGGCTTTCTCTCTTTGATGATCCTGAGATACTCCTTGTAGAGAAAATGGCGATGGTCATTCTCTGGGCTGTAATCTGCCTTGGCTTGGTTGCGTGCCCGGCCGACAATCGAGTATGCCTGGCACGGCGGCCCGCCGATGAGCACCCAAGGCCGCGTGCGATCAAGCCTCTGATCGAGAATTTCATCCAGCTCTGCGTCACCCTTTTCAGACCCCAGCGTTATGCAACGAGCCTCTGCATCGGCTTCATGCCATTGTGCTTTGCTTCCTTCCGTATAAGGAGTTTCAGCCTGGCCGTTGCAGAAAGCATAGTAATCCACTAGGCGCTCCGGTTTTTTCAGCTTGAGAAGCCTGTAAAACGCTCTCAGCCGCAGAGTCTCTCTAGCCACGGGATCCATCTCAGCAGAAACCACGATTTCGTACCGAGTTCCTTTCCCCGAGGAGGCAAAGCCTTCACCAAGCCCCCCAGGGCCTGCGAAAAGATCGACAATCTGGATAGGCTTAGAAAGCATCACATCGCTTTCAAAAGCTTTGTCTTGCCCAAGGGGCAAATTCATCTGGGGTTCAGTCATGGACATAGTCAGTAAAGAAATCAGGTCTCGCATGATGGCCAGTATTCGCGGCAGCAATACTAACCCGGAAATGAAGGTCCGACGGTTTCTGCATCGCCATGGCTTCAGATATCGCTTGCACCAAAAAAATCTCCCAGGCAAACCCGATGTGGTGCTAGCCCGCCACCGCGTCTGTATCTTCGTTCATGGCTGCTTCTGGCACCGTCATCCGGGCTGCAGGTTTGCAACCACACCTAAGACCCGAGAGGATTTTTGGAAGAACAAATTCGCTCAAAATGTCGCGCGAGACCTAAAAAATCGACAAGAGCTACAGCATCAAGGATGGCGTGTCTTCGAGCTATGGGAATGCGGGATATGCTCTCCGAAAACGGATCTGGGTTGGCTACTGGAAACGTTGGGGGATTGTAATCAAAAATTTGTCTCATGGCCGAACTTGGATGCACCGGAAGAAGATCCTTAGCCCCCAGCTCATCGAATGATAGCGCCAATCAATGTGAGCCACCCCACCTACAATTATTACTGACAGCCCTTACCTCCTCAAGCAGAACGATACGCTCATCCGGTGCCAATCCTCGGTGAAATCATTGACCGCATCGAGAAAGTTCGGTCGCGTTTTGTCCCCCTGTCAACCTATACCTACAAATTGAGCCTGCAGAGCCAAGCGCAAGCTTAGCATCTAGTCGCCCTTGCCTGCGCATCCTTACCCTAATGGGCTGAGGGATGAAAACCGACGAATTGCCGGTCACCGAGCGCAAGCCGCGCAACGCAACCCCTCACCCAATGCCCTCCAAAGGCCGCAAGATTCCGCGCCCCCCCCACGTGCAGCCCTACCAAGCCGAGGAAAGCAAAAAGCCATCACAACCCCATTGACATTCTTCAAATATTGGCTAAATATTTACTAAATATTTGCGAAAACCACGAAACGTTAGAGAAAAAAAATGGAAGAAAAGCGCGAAAAATTCGTACGCCTTGCCGAGCAGAGAGCAAACAGAGCCCTGAATGACATACGGCTGATCGGAAACCTTTCCAATCGAAACGCCTACAGCTTCACAGAGGAGGATGTGAAGAAAATTTTTAAGGCTCTGCAGAAAGAACTGGACCAAGCTAAGTCTCGCTTTTCCGAAGCAGAAGGCGCGTCGTCCGGCGACTTTAAACTGTAAGAGATTTTTCGATTTTAATTTTCCTTTTGAGAGGTTCAGGATGACCGAGCAGCCGAAGTGGAGCTTCCTAAAGCAACCGTTAGGAGCTAAAGCGCGAGACCCCATGCAAGATGAGTTTTTCCAAGACCAATCCATCGAGGGGATTGAACATGCGCTAATTCGCGAGACAATCCAAAACTCTTTAGATGCTCGCCTAGGTAAAGCTCCGGTCAGGGTAGTCCTTTCATTGGGTAAACTTGCGGCTCAGGAAACCAGCTTCTGGTTCTGTAAAGACGTACAGGCCCACTTTTCGGCAAAAGAGATCCGCCTATCTAGCTTGCCAAATTGGGAAGCGGAAGATTGCGCATACCTTGCCATAGAAGATTTCGGTACCAAGGGGCTGGAGGGAGAAATTGACTCAGCGTCTCCCGAGACCGGGGGGAACTTCTATCATTTCTTCAGGGCTGAGGGTGTATCCAACAAGAAAGACGGGGATCGTGGGAGCTGGGGCGTCGGGAAAATAGTAATTCCACGCTCGAGCCGTATTCGCTCTTTTTTTGCTGTTACTCGCCGCGCATCTGAACCTGGGCTGCATCTCATGGGTCAGTCCATTCTGCGCCACCACGAAGTAAATGGGACTCGATACACTCCTGATGGATGGTTTAGCCGTCATGAAGGGGAACTACAAACCCCATTTACCAGCGACTCCGTTACCAATCGCTTGAAAAAGGACTTCAGACTTACCCGAGAGAATGAGCCTGGCTTAGGCGTAGTGATTCCTTGGGTATATGAAAAATACTTGACAATTGATCGCTTAGCAGCCGTCATTGCTCGAGAGTACTTCATCCCAATCCTCGAGGGTGACTTAGTAGTCGAGCTGCGAGATAACGACAACGACAACTTTGTCCGCTTTGACTCAAGCAGCTATGAGGCACTTAAACAATCGGCACCTGGAGATGAACAATTTCAAGACTCTATTCAGCTTGCTTGCAACCTGTTACGCCTGAATGAGACAACGCCACTGGAGGTGACCGTTACTCATGAATCTGGCTCGGAGCAAATGGACTATGACTGGGCAAGCTATAAGACCAATCTCCTTCCCCAAGACATAGAGTCTGCATTGGACCATGGTCGAATAGTGCATTTCAAAGTACCAATGACGATCTCGCGATCCCAGAATAGCTCTTCCAATGCCACATTTGACGTCCTAATAATGAAAAAGTCTGGGCGACACTACCCTGTGTACGTCCGAGATGGGTTGATCATTCCTAATCAGCCAACCCGAAGGAAAACACCAGAGACATCCTCGCTAATACATGTATCGAGAAATGCAATTGCCGATGCGCTCAGACGTTCAGAGTGCCCAGCTCACACGGACTGGAAAGCATCTCGCGACAAATTCAGAGAGCAAAACTATAAATCATCTAACAAACTGATTCCTTTTGTCCGCGAGAGCGCACACAGGCTACTGGAAAAACTCTCAATCGAAAATGGTACGCCAGATCACAGCCTGTTAGCTGAACTACTTCCTTTACCCTCGGATGAAGGCTCACTACAGCCAGAAGCCAGTGAACGATCAAGCAATCGGAAAAAAGAAAATAAGAAGGAGTCATCTCAAGAGGAGCACAATATACCAGCTCCGAAACCTAGATCTTGGAGCCTTAGAAAAACTGAAGATGAAGTACACTTGACCGGCAACCCCGACGGTTTTGTTAACCCAGATGGCTATAGATTCGAAATTCATGCCGCCTACGACCTGTATGGCCGCAACCCATTCAAAGCTCACTCGAAATATGATTTCGATTTATTTCAAGCGGCCCAAAAAGGCATTGACAAAAACAGCAAATTTCAAGTAACAGCTGAAAACGTTACGATCGAGCACGGCAGCGCAGGGAGTTTAGTAGTTGTAGCTAAAACCCCAGAATTCAAGATTATTTTTCGATCGGCAGATTTGAACCGTGACCTAGTAATGAAAATAAAATCGACCTCCCCGGAAAATTCCGCAGAGGAAGGTGAGGAGGAAGTAGAATGAGTCGACGTTTCAACTTCACCGGTCGTGAAAAAATCCTTAAAGAGGATGTGAGAATCAGCATAAACTTCGATGGATGCTCTTCAATCTGCAATGTCCACCTATGGTTAGGTGAGTATGACATAAGGCCCGACGCATCCGTGATTGTCGAGGCACAGCGTGGTAGAGTAATCCGTCTGCGACACAGCTGGGGTCATGCTGGGCAAGCCTTTACCGAAGAAGGCGCCAGCTCTAACTTCGACATTTCAGCTATGGGCGACCCTGACGATATTCGTTTCCGGATCCTTGTTGTCGACCCGGACTCTTGCCAGCTTCTCGCCACAGCCGAAGGGGTTGATACCACAGATCGGGAAGATAGCAATACACCTCAGCGCTCGCTGCTACCAATAATTATGCAAGACTTGAGCGGGGGGATCTGGGAGTTAGAAATGGGAGAAATCCCAACACTGCTACTAGACACCAGTCTTGGATCAAAGAACGACTTAAAGTCAAGCCCAGTACTACACGCCATTCTACCAGGAGTGATCCGGGCAATCTTAATAAACTTAGCTCACGAGCAAGAAGGATCAGCCGATGACGAGGAAGACCTTAGTACCTGGCTGAGTTTGGGAAAAAGATGGGCCGGATATATTCCACCAAGTAACAGCACCCATCAAGAGATAGACGACTGGGCTCAAAAAGCCACAATAGCCTTCTGTAGAGAAAAGAAACTTCGCAACCGTCTCGCAAACTTCATAAATCAGGAGGATTAAAATGGAAACGTTACAGTTGTTAGCTTTGACTCCACAAGGCATTGATCAAATGCGCATTTGGTTGGACCAAATTCGTCAGACACCTAATACCCCTATCCCTCAGCAGCTACTGATGAGTTCGACTTTCAACGAACTTAGGGGGAGTCCAATACCAGCAGATCTTTTTGCCTCCGAGGCCTTCGAGACAAAACTGCAGTTGGCGAAAGCGATCGACCGAGCAATCAAAGCAGCCGGTCTAAAAGAGGAATCTCTCGAAACCGACCAAGGTTTTTGGAGTTGGTTAACTTTACGATTTGCCCATAAATTTATCGGAACGAAAGGCCAGATTGGCGAGCATGCTTTATGGATCTTTGAACCGGGAAATTGGCGAAAAGTATATCGTCAAAAAATGGCGCCTCTTTGGTTAGCCTATCGAGCCCACCGAGATGACCCTGACCGTTTAAAAGCTGTGCTTGGGACCCCTGTAAACAAAACAGGTGAAGTTTTTGAGCAGATGATGTCTAGACAGTGGATTGTTCTCAGCCCTGGGATTATGACTTTAGTAACCAAGCTTTACTTTGATGAAGAACAAGGCGCACTGAAGAAAGGTAGTGGCGGTAAAGGGGCAGGAGCTCCTAGACGCCTATCCACAGTCCTTGATCAGCTTGCGCTGACTTACGACATTGAAGATTTGAGCTGGGATGCACTCGCACAAATGCTTCCAAATGACTTCAGGAAATTTGTTCCCCTTTCAGCATAAAACTAGTCCGAGGTTCGCTCGATCAAAAGATCTCAAAACAAAAAAGCCCAGTCGTCACCGACTGGGCCTCTTTGTTAAATAATGGTCGGGACGGAGTGATTCGAACACTCGACCCCTTGCACCCCATGCAAGTGCGCTACCGGGCTGCGCTACGCCCCGACTGGGCTTGAAGCATGTTCTCGTTGTTGCTGAGAACGTTGAAGAATGTACCCTAACCTTTTGAATTATGGAAGCATTTTTTCCAAAAATTCCAACCACCCGGTTTCAGGCTATTTCTTCAACACCACCAAAACATCCTCCAACTCGACAATCATCTGCCGAATCAGCTGCTTGTACTGGGTAGTGTCATCCTTGGCTTCATCGCCGGAGAGGCGCAGGCGCGCCCCGCCGATGGTGAAGCCCTGGTCGTACAGCAGCGCGCGGATCTGGCGGATCATCAGCACGTCCTGGCGCTGATAGTACCGCCGGTTGCCGCGGCGCTTGACCGGGTTGAGTTGCGGGAACTCCTGCTCCCAGTAGCGCAGCACATGCGGTTTTACCGCACAAAGCTCGCTCACTTCACCAATGGTGAAGTACCGTTTGCCTGGGATCGGCGGAAGCTCGTCGTTATGACTTGGTTCCAGCATAGGCCTCAACTCGGGCTTTCAACTTTTGCCCCGGACGAAAGGTGACGACTCGACGCGCCGTGATCGGGATTTCTTCCCCGGTCTTGGGGTTGCGGCCCGGCCGCTGGCGCTTGTCACGCAGGTCGAAATTGCCGAAACCGGACAATTTGACCTGCTCGTTGTCTTCAAGAGCGTGCCTGATTTCCTCAAAAAACAGCTCGACCAATTCCTTGGCCTCGCGTTTGTTCAGGCCCAGCTCCTCGTACAGCCGTTCGGCCATCTCAGCTTTCGTCAGAGCACCCATACGCTATTTCCTTAACGTGGTGTTCAACCTTTGTTCGAGCGAGGTGAGGATGTTTTGTGTCGCGGTGTTCACCTCTTCGTCATTAAGAGTGCGCGATGGATGCTGCCAGGTCAAGCCGACTGCCAGGCTTTTTCTATCAGGATCAATGCCTTTACCCTGGTAAACGTCAAACAGTCTGAGGTCTGTCAGCCATTCACCTGCATTGTCACGAATTACTTCAAGCACCGAACTCGAAGCTACATCACGTCCTGCGACTAAGGCCAGGTCACGACGTACTTCCGGGAATTTCGACAGTTCGCTGAACTTCGGCAGGCGGCCTTCGACCACTTCGCCCAGGACCAGTTCGAAGACGTAGACCGGACGGTCCAGGCCCAGGGTCTTGGCCAGTTCCGGGTGGATGGCGCCCAGGTAGCCGACTTCGCGGCCGTCACGCTCGATGCGCGCGGTCTGGCCCGGGTGCAGCGCCGGGTGTTTGCCTGGGACGAAGGTGAATTCGGCCAGGGAGCCGGCGTAGCCCAGTACGGCTTCAACGTCGGCTTTGGCGTCGAAGAAGTCGATGCCGTCACGGCCGTTGGCCCAGCCTTCCGGCAGGCGGCTGCCGCAGACGACGCCGGCGAGCATAGGCTGTTGCTTGAGGTCGCCCAGTTGGCCGACGAAGCGCAGGCCGCTTTCGAACAGGCGCACGCGGTCTTGCTGGCGGTTGAGGTTGTGTTGCAGCGCCTTGACCAGGCCCGGCCACAGCGAGGCACGCATGGCGGCCATGTCGTTGGAGATCGGGTTGGCCAGCAGCAGCGGCTCGATGCCCGGGCTGAACAGTTCGAACAATTTCGGATCGATGAAGCTGTAGGTGATGGCTTCCTGGTAACCACGGGCGACCAGCAGGCGACGCAGCTCCGGCAGCTCGCCACGGGCTTCGGCCTTGGCCTGCGGGGCCAGGCGCGCTTGCGGGTAACGGACCGGCAGGCGGTTGTAGCCGTACAGGCGGGCCAGTTCTTCGATCAGGTCGACTTCCAGGCTGATGTCGAAGCGATGGCTTGGTACTTCGACCTGCCACTGGCCTTCACCGGCGGTGGTTTTCAGGCCCAGGCCGTTGAGCAGTTGCTCGACTTCGGCGCTGGCCATTTCCATGCCCAGCATCTGGGTCAGGCGCTCGGCACGCAGGGTGATCGGCGCGACGTTCGGCAGGTCGGCTTCGCTCGACACGTCGATGATCGGGCCGGCTTCGCCGCCGACGATTTCCAGCAGCAGGCCAGTGGCGCGCTCCATGGCTTCGCGGGCCAGCTGCGAGTCGACGCCACGCTCGTAGCGGTGCGAGGCATCGGTGTGCAGACCGTAGGAACGGGCTTTACCGGCAACCGAAATCGGCTCGAAGAAGGCGCTTTCGAGGAACAGGTCGCGGGTGGTGGCGGACACGCCGCTGTGCTCACCACCCATCACGCCGGCAATGGCCAGGGCGCGGCTGTGGTCGGCGATGACCAGGGTGTCGGGACGCAGGGTGACTTCCTGGCCGTCGAGCAGTACGAGCTTCTCGCCCTCCTCGGCCATGCGCACGCGGATGCCGCCGTTGATTTCGGCGAGGTCGAAGGCGTGCATCGGCTGACCCAGCTCGAGCATCACGTAGTTGGTGATGTCGACGGCAGCGTCGATGCTGCGCACGTCGGAGCGACGCAGGCGCTCGACCATCCACAGCGGGGTCGGGCGCGACAGGTCGACGTTGCGGATGACGCGGCCCAGGTAACGTGGGCACGCCGCCGGGGCCGAGACTTCGACCGAACGCACTTCGTCATGGGCGGCAGCAACGGCCGGCACGGTCACGCGGGTGACCGGGGCGTCGTACAGGGCGCCGACGTCACGGGCAAGGCCTGCAATGGACAGGCAGTCGCCGCGGTTCGGGGTCAGGCCGATCTCGATGCTGGCGTCGTCCAGCTCCAGGTAGGTGCGGATGTCTTCGCCCACCGGAGCGTCGGCGGCCAGTTCCAGCAGGCCGTCGTTTTCTTCGCTGATCTGCAGCTCTGCAGCCGAGCACAGCATGCCGTTGGACTCAACGCCACGCAGTTTGGCTTTCTTGATCTTGAAGTCGCCCGGCAGTTCGGCGCCGATCATGGCGAACGGGATCTTCAGGCCAGGGCGCACGTTGGGCGCGCCGCACACGACCTGGAAGGTCTCGCTGCCGTTGCTGACCTGGCACACGCGCAGTTTGTCGGCATCAGGGTGCTGTTCGGTGCTCAGCACCTCACCGACGACGATGCCGCTGAATTGACCGGCGGCCGGGGTGACGCTGTCGACTTCGAGGCCGGCCATGGACAGACGAGCGACCAGCTCGTCACGGTTTGCCTGCGGGTTGACCCAACCGCGCAGCCACTTTTCACTGAATTTCATGCTGTTCTCCTGAAAGATGCGTTACGGGTGCGGACCTAGCGAAACTGCGCGAGGAACCGCAAGTCGTTGTCGAAGAACAGACGTAAATCGTTGACGCCATAGCGCAACATGGCCAGGCGCTCGGCGCCCATGCCGAAGGCGAAGCCCTGGTATTCCTCAGGGTCGATGCCGGACATGCGCAGCACGTTCGGGTGAACCATGCCGCAGCCCATGACTTCCAGCCAGCCGGTCTGCTTGCACACGCGGCAGCCTTTGCCGCTGCACATCACGCACTGGATGTCGACTTCAGCCGAAGGTTCGGTGAAGGGGAAGAAGGACGGACGGAAACGCACCGCCAGTTCCTTTTCGAAGAACACCCGCAGGAATTCTTCGATGGTGCCTTTGAGGTCGGCGAAATTGATCCCACGATCGATCAGCAGGCCTTCGACCTGGTGGAACATCGGCGAGTGGGTGATATCCGAGTCGCAGCGGTAGACGCGGCCCGGGCAGACAATGCGGATCGGCGGCTGGCTGGACTCCATGGTCCGCACCTGCACCGGCGAGGTGTGGGTACGCAGCAGCATGTTGGCATTGAAATAGAAAGTGTCGTGCATTGCCCGGGCCGGGTGGTGGCCGGGAATGTTGAGCGCTTCGAAGTTGTGGTAGTCGTCTTCGACCTCAGGGCCTTCGGCGATGCCGTAGCCGATGTGGGTGAAGAACTGTTCGATGCGTTCCAGGGTGCGGGTGATCGGGTGCAGGCCACCGGTCGTCTGGCCACGGCCTGGCAGGGTCACATCAATGCATTCGGCGGCCAGGCGAGCGCTGAGCTCGGCTTCTTCGAAAGCCGCCTTGCGTGCGTTGAGCACCTCGGTGACGCGTTCCTTGGCGTCGTTGATCAGCGCGCCAACCTTTGGCCGCTCGTCGGCAGGCAGGTTGCCCAGGGTCTTCATCACCTGGGTCAGTTCGCCCTTCTTGCCAAGGAATTGAACCCGGATCTGTTCCAGGGCATTGATGTCTTCAGCGCGCTCCACGGCCTCCAGGGCTTGAGAGACCAGCGCATCCAGGTTTTCCATGTACAGACTCCAGATACGAAATAGGGGAAGAGCTTACAGGCTCTTCCCCTATCGATGACGTTTAACATTCGCTGCCGCGAACGGCAGCGAATGATTGTCGCGGGTACTTAAGCCAGGACGGCTTTAGCTTTCTCGACAATCGCAGCAAACGCCGCTTTTTCGTTCACTGCCAGATCAGCCAGAACTTTACGGTCGATTTCGATCGACGCTTTTTTCAGGCCAGCGATCAGGCGGCTGTAGGACAGACCGTTGATACGCGCACCAGCGTTGATACGAGCGATCCACAGAGCGCGGAACTGACGTTTTTTCTGGCGACGGTCGCGGTAGGCGTATTGGCCTGCCTTGATGACCGCTTGCTTGGCAACACGGAATACGCGCGAGCGTGCGCCGTAGTAGCCTTTAGCCAGTTTCAGAATTTTCTTGTGACGCTTACGAGCGATGACGCCACGCTTTACACGAGCCATGAGTAACTTCCTCTATCTTTGACCGAAATTAACGTACGCGCAGCATGCGCTCGACTTTTGCAACGTCAGACGGGTGCAGCAGGCTGCTACCACGCAGTTGACGCTTACGCTTGGTCGACATTTTGGTCAGGATGTGGCTCTTGAAAGCGTGCTTGTGCTTGAAGCCCGAAGCGGTTTTCAAGAAACGCTTCGCTGCACCGCTTTTGGTTTTCATTTTTGGCATGTTCGGATACTCCGCATTCAGTGGATAAACATAACCGCAAGGCCTGCCGTGCCCTGGTGGTTATTTCTTTTTCTTGGGGGCGATGACCATCATAAGCTGGCGTCCTTCCATCTTCGGATGCTGCTCAACGGTGCCGTATTCGGCGAGGTCAGCTTCAACCCGCTTCAACAGCTCCATGCCCAGCTCCTGGTGAGCCATCTCACGGCCACGGAATCTCAGAGAGATCTTGGCCTTGTCCCCATCACTAAGGAAACGTACCAGGTTGCGTAGTTTTACCTGGTAATCCCCTTCCTCCGTCCCTGGACGAAACTTGATTTCTTTAATCTGGATCTGCTTCTGGTTCTTCTTGGCTTCGTTAGCCTGCTTCTTCTTCTCGAAGAGGTGCTTGCCGTAGTCCATGACCTTGCAGACGGGCGGTACCGCGTCTGCAGAGATCTCTACCAGATCCAGCTTCGCTTCTTCAGCGATACGAAGCGCTTCATCAATCGAGACGATGCCAATCTGCTCGCCGTCAGCGCCAATTAACCGAACCTCGCGTGCCGAGATATTCTCGTTGATCGGGGCTTTCGGTGCAGTTCGTTTATCGTTTCTCATTTCACGCTTAATGGTAATTACTCCGATTCTTGGCGACCACGCCGGGAAACCGACTGCGCAAGGAAGTCCGCGAACTGGGCGACCGGCATCGAGCCAAGGTCTGCGCCTTCTCGGGTACGTACGGCGACGGTTTGCGTTTCGACCTCACGGTCCCCTATAACCAAAAGGTAAGGGACCTTGAGCAAGGTATGCTCGCGGATTTTAAAGCCGATCTTCTCATTTCTCAAGTCGGACTTGGCACGGAATCCGCTTTCGTTGAGAGTTTTTTCAACCTCAAGGGCGAATTCGGCCTGTTTGTCGGTGATATTCATCACCACCGCCTGGGTTGGCGCCAGCCAGGCCGGGAATGCACCTTCGTAGTGCTCGATCAGGATTCCGACGAAACGCTCGAACGAACCGAGGATGGCACGGTGCAGCATCACCGGATGCTTGCGGCCGTTGTCTTCGGAGACGAACTCGGCGCCCAGGCGGATCGGCAGGTTGAAGTCCAGCTGCAGGGTACCGCACTGCCAGACGCGGCCCAGGCAGTCCTTGAGCGAGAACTCGATCTTCGGACCGTAGAAGGCGCCCTCGCCCGGTTGCAGGTCGTACGGCAGGCCGGCGCTGTCGAGCGCGGCAGCCAGGGCGGCTTCGGCGCGATCCCACAGCTCATCGGAACCCACGCGCTTTTCAGGGCGGGTGGACAGCTTCATTTCGATGTCCTTGAAGCCGAAGTCGGCGTAGACATCCATGGTCAGCTTGATGAAGGCAGCGGATTCGGACTGCATCTGCTCTTCGGTGCAGAAGATGTGCGCGTCGTCCTGGGTGAAACCACGCACGCGCATGATGCCGTGCAGGGCACCGGACGGCTCGTTACGGTGGCAGGCACCGAACTCGGCCAGGCGCAGCGGCAGCTCGCGGTAGCTCTTCAGGCCCTGGTTGAACACCTGCACGTGGCACGGGCAGTTCATCGGCTTGATGGCGTAGTCGCGGTTTTCCGACTGGGTGGTGAACATGTTGTCGGCGTAGTTGGCCCAGTGGCCAGACTTTTCCCACAGCGAACGGTCGACAACCTGAGGCGTCTTGATCTCGAGGTAGCCGTTCTCGCGCTGGACCTTACGCATGTACTGTTCCAGTACCTGGTACAGGGTCCAGCCGTTGGGGTGCCAGAACACCATGCCCGGCGCTTCTTCCTGGAGGTGGAACAGGCCCAGGCGCTTGCCGATCTTGCGGTGGTCGCGCTTTTCCGCTTCTTCGATGCGCTGGATGTAGGCAGCCAGCTGCTTCTTGTCGGCCCAGGCGGTGCCGTAGACGCGCTGCAGCTGCTCGTTCTTGGCATCGCCGCGCCAGTAGGCGCCGGACAGCTTGGTCAGCTTGAACGACTTGAGGAAACGGGTGTTCGGCACGTGCGGACCGCGGCACATGTCGACGTATTCTTCGTGGTAGTACAGGCCCATGGCCTGTTCATCCGGCATGTCCTCGACCAGGCGCAGCTTGTAGTCTTCGCCACGGGCCTTGAACACTTCGATCACCTCGGCGCGCGGGGTGACTTTCTTGATGACATCGTAATCGGTGTCGATCAGCTGCTGCATGCGCTGCTCGATCGCCGCCATGTCGTCCGGGGTGAAAGGACGCTCGTAGGCGATGTCGTAATAGAAGCCTTCGTCGATGACCGGACCGATGACCATTTTCGCGGTCGGGTACAGCTGCTTGACCGCGTGGCCGACCAGGTGGGCGCACGAGTGACGGATGATCTCCAGCCCCTCTTCGTCCTTGGGCGTGATGATTTGCAGGCGAGCGTCGTGCTCGATCAGGTCGCAAGCGTCGACCAGCTTGCCGTCGACCTTGCCGGCCAGGGTGGCCTTGGCGAGGCCCGCACCAATGGATGCGGCGACTTCGGCTACGGATACGGCCTTGTCGAACGTACGTTGACTGCCATCGGGAAGAGTAATAACGGGCATGGCGCCTCCTCTCCTAGTGGTGACCCCTACCAAAGGTCACGTGGGTTGGGATGAGCCAGTACGCGATCCGTCCCTGTCTTTGCCGATGCAAAGCCTGCCTCACAGTGACAGAAGCCCGGGGGCCTGCCAGGGAACGAACCAGAGTGACTGGAGTAAGAAAATTGGGAGATGCGCGCAACAGACGGGCTGGCGGCGATTCCGAGCTGAGCATGCTAGCACAAAGCTTTGCGGCGATTGCGGGGAACTTGAATGGAAATTTTCCGCTCAGACTTTCTGAAGCGACCTACGCTTGAGAGACCTAACCCCAAGGAGTGTCTGGTTATGCGACTTCAGCCCCTTCTGGCCCTGGCGGCCGCCTCTGCCCTGCTGCTGCCATTGGGCGCCCATGCCGGGAAGCTGCCCGCCGGTTACCTCGAGGCCTGTGTTGCCAATGCCCAGCAATTGAACAAGGCCATGACCACGGACCAGGCGACAAAGCATTGCGATTGCGCCGGCAAGGCCATCGAGAACAATTTCAGCGACGCACAAATTGCCGACCTGGACAGCCGGGATGGCGTCGATGCCGGTGTCATGCGGCGCGCAGAGGAGGCAGTGAAAAAATCCTGCCCCCCGGCAACCCCGAAAAAATAGGCCTTTGGGCCAATAATCTCGCGCTAATTTGCTCCAGATCAGCAATCTGCGCAGGTAAAAGGGGCTACAAGCCCATATTTAGACTATGATGGTCGGCGTGCACCCTGTTGGCCTCGGCAACACCGCACTACTGAAAATCATGTTTCCTGGAGATACACCCATGTCTAATCGCCAAACCGGCACCGTAAAATGGTTCAACGATGAGAAAGGCTTCGGCTTCATCACTCCACAAGGTGGCGGCGACGACCTGTTCGTTCACTTCAAGGCTATCGAAACCGACGGTTTCAAAAGCCTGAAGGAAGGCCAGACCGTTTCCTTCGTTGCCGAGAAAGGCCAGAAGGGCATGCAGGCTGCACAAGTTCGTCCAGAGTAATCTGAGCGAATAAAAAAACCCGTCCATGTGACGGGTTTTTTTGTGCCTGAATGTGGGAGCGGGCTTGCCCCGCGATGCGATGGGACTGACAAACCGCAATCGCGGGGCAAGCCCGCTCCTACAGCAAGCCCGCCCCGTAGGCGAGATCTCAGCCGCAGTTGACGCCAGTAACCACACCCTGGGCATTGGTGTTGAGGTTCAGGCGCTCGGAGCGGTACTCCAGGGTCATGACATCATTCGGCCCAACGGCGCGGGCCAGCTGCGAGCCGCTGGCCTTGCGGGCCTGCTCGACCAGCGCCGGCGACACCTGCTTGCCCACGGCAAACCCGGCACCGCTGGCCTGGCAACGGCCGTCGGTATTGGCAGCCACAGGGTCAGACGCCTTCGACGACGTGCCGCCCGTGCTGCAGCCGCTCAGCACGGCGACCGCCAACAGGCCCATCAATGATGCACGAAACATGAATCCTCCTTTGAATACGGGAATGCTGCCCGTTGGACAGCTTCGCTGGTTTTTCGTTGCAAAACCCGTCAAGTCTGCCTGAGCCAGCGCCCCCAGGTAAAAATGCAATCGTCACGGGATTTTGCACGGCTCAGTACAGGTCGATGTAGTCGCTCGACGGTTTTGGCCAGTTGCGTTGCAGGACGCTAAACACCTGCTGCACCCAGCGCTCGTCGGCCGCGGCCTGCTCGCCGACGCAGCCCGAGCCTGCCGCCCAGGTTTCCAGACGAAAGGCCAGGCCGTCCAGTTCGCGGCCACCCACCACCTGGGACAGCCAGGCAATGCCGCCACGGCTGACCCGCAGCTGGTTGTGCACGGCATTGTTGCCGGTGGCCAGCAGGCTGCGCACAGCCTCGAGGGTGAACTGTTCAGGGTTGTTCAGATCGATTTGCACGGCTAGGTTCCGACCCGCTGAAAACCATTAGTTTGCCACGCCCCCTGCCCTTATGCCTAAAGTCGCAGTGCCGCGGCAGGCGCCGGCATGATTTACTGCACACTTGGGGCGTCGTGCAGCCAGGCCGCGCCCTTCAAACGCCAGGACCCGGCATTTGAACCCATTGCGCGCGCAGCATTCATCCGGACGAGTTCATGACAAGCTACACCATCGATGCCGACATCAAGGTCAAATGGCCGGACGGCCAGAGCGCCTACAGCCCCGGCAGCGCCGAAGAACTGATGCTGATAGCCGTCGACCTGCTGGTCAAGGACCTGGGTAACGAGGCTGCACGCAGTTTTGTCGCGCAGGTTTTCGAACACCACTTGCGCACTACATCAGACGCGCAAGCCGCGCACTGAGCAGGTCGAAAAAGCCCTGGGCGTCGGCACGGGCGATCCAGGTCACGTTGGCAGGCTGCTGCAAGGCGCCATGCCAGTCGGCAATGCTCTGGCCGAAGGTCGGGCCTTCACGGCTGTCTACCTGCAGGTAGATTCGTCGGCCTTCGAACAGCTGCGGCCTGAGCAGCCAGGCAATCACGCAGGCGTCATGCACCGGCCCGCCCGGCAGGTCGTAGCGCGTCATGTCGGCCTTGATATAAGCCTCGAGAATCGCGACCACCCGCTGGCTGGCCGAATTGTTCAGCGCCCTGAGCTGCGCCAGCCGGGCTTCGCTGGTCAGCACCTGGTGGGTGGCATCCAGCGGCAGGTAGGTGAGCCTGACACCACTGCCCATCACCACCTCGGCCGCATGGGGATCGGCGAACAGGTTGAATTCGGCCACCGGGGTGATATTGCCGCCATTGAAATGGGCACCGCCCATCACCACCACCTCCTTGATGCCCCTGACGATCTCCGGCGCCTGGAGCAAGGCCAGGGCCAGGTTGGTCTGCGGGCCGAGCATGGCCAGGGTGATGCTGTGGGGCTCGGCGCTGCCCAGGGTGTCGATCAGGTAGCGCACGGCGCTGCCTTCGGCCAGGCCCTTGCGCGGCTCGTACACCTCGACACCCGGCAGCCCCTCGTCGCCATGGATGTCTTGCGCGTAGACGGGCGAGCGTTGCAACGGCGCAGGCGCGCCGGCGTACACCGGAATCTCCTCGCGACCACCCCATTCCCGCGCCAGCCGGGCATTGCGCGCCGCCTTGTCGAGGCTGACGTTGCCGGCCACGGTGGTGATGGCGCGAATGTTCAGCTCATTGGGCGAAGCCATGGCCAGCAGCAAGGCCACCACATCGTCGGCACCGGGGTCGGTGTCGATGATCAGGTCGATGGGCGCCACCTAGAAGGTGACCCCGGCGACCAGGGCGATATTACTGTAAGGCTTGCACTCGCCGGTGCGCACCACGGCGCGGGCATTGGCACACAGTTGCTTGAAGCCTGCGTGCCCCATGACCTGGCGAGTGCCTATCTGGCCCAGGGCATGGCTTTGCTCGATGGCGTCGAGCGCCGGTGGCGCGGCCTTGAAGATTTCATCGGCCAGCACATGGCTTTCCACCTGCATCTCGCTGAGCACCGCCCGCAGGGTGCTGGCAAAGTCGGGAATGCCCGCGGTCAAGGCCAGGTCGATCAGCTCGACACCCGGCGGCACCGGCAGGCCGGCATCGCCGATCACCAGGATGTCGCCATGCCCCAGGGAGGCCACGACCCGCGACAGGGCGATGTTGAGCAGGGGCGTCTTTTTCATGGCTGCACCTCGAACAGGTAAGGGATGGACGGCTGGGCGCCGGCACGGGTGACCGACAAGGCGGCGGCGCGCTGGCCGAAGGCGATCGCCTCGCCCTCCTCCACGCCCCGCGCCAGGGCGGCGGCGAAGCCACCGACAAAGGTGTCGCCCGCCGCCGTGGTGTCCAGCGGCTGCACCACCGGCGCCGGAAAGTGCCGCACGCCCTGGGCGCTGGCAAACAAAGCACCCTGGGCACCGAGGGTGACGATCACATTCTGCACCCCCAGGCTGCGCAATTGCTCGGCGGCGACCTCGGCGCTGGCCAGGTCGCTCACCGCTACGCCCGTCAGCGCCTGGGCTTCGCTTTCGTTGGGAATCAGGTAGTCGATAGCAGCATACCAGTCCTGGGGCAAGGGGCCGGTGCAAGGTGCGGGATTGAGGATCACCGTTTTGCCCAAAGCTCGGCCACGCGCCAGGGTGTAGGCGACAGTGGCCAGCGGCACTTCCAATTGGCAGATGATCACCTCGGCGCGCTTGAGCAAGGCATCGAAGGCCTGCACCGACTCGGGCAGCAACTGGCCATTGCCGCCGGGAATGATGACGATGGAATTCTGGCTGCTGGCATCCACCACGATCAGCGCCAGGCCGCTGGACACGCCGGTACATACCGCCACGCCCTGGCAGTCGATGCCTTCATCGAGCAGGGCCTGGCGCAACTGCTGGCCGTAGGCGTCGTCACCGACATTGCCGATCATCGCCACCGACGCGCCCAGGCGCGCCACCGCCACCGCCTGGTTGGCACCCTTGCCGCCCGGCACCGTGGCAAAGGACTCGCCCGCCAGGGTCTCGCCGGCACGCGGCAAGCGTGGGGCGCGGGCCACCAGGTCCATGTTCAGGCTTCCTACCACCACTACCTTGGCTTGCATGTTCGGCTCGCTCTCAGCGGTAATCGTTGAACAGGTCGGGGCGCGGCGCGGTGGACTCGCGCAGCACGATCTTCGGCGCGACGATGCGCTGCTCCGGGGCACCGCGCAGCGGCTGGGCGATGCGCGACAGCAACAGGGCCGCAGCGCTCTCGCCCAGCTCGCGGATCGACTGGCCGACCGTGGTCAGCGCCGGGAACACATAGCGGCTGAGCTGGATATCGTCGAAGCCGATCACCGACAGCTCGTTGGGCACGCAGATATTGCGCTCGGCGGCGGCGCGCAGCACGCCGATGCCGATCATGTCGTTGCCGGCGAAAATCGCCGTCGGCCGCTGGCCTTCCAGCAGCGGCACGGCAGCGGCATAACCGCCCAGGCTGGTAAAGTCGCTGCTGACGATACGGTCGTCAGCCACCGTCACCCCGGCCTCGGCCAGGGCACGCCGGAAACCGGCCAGGCGCAGTTGTGCGGTGCTGGTAGTGGCCGGCCCGCCGATGCAGGCAATGTCGCGATGGCCCAGCTCCAGCAGGTGACGGGTAGCCAGGTAGGCGCCCTGCTCATGGTCGATGCTCACCAGGTCCGCCTCCACCCCTTCCAGGGCACGGTCGACGATGACCATGGGGGTGCGCACGCTGGCCAGGCTCTGCAGCAGGTCGCTATCTTCGCCCACCGAGGCGACGATCAGGCCGTCGATGCGCTTTTCCAGCAGCACGCGCAGGTAGCTGCGCTGCTTTTGCGGGTTGTCGTCGGAGTTGCAGAGGATCACGCAGTAGCCGTTGCGCTCGCAGCCGTCCTCGATGCCCCGGGCAAGCTCCGCGAAGTACGGGTTGACCGCATTGGGCACCAGCAGGCCGATGGTGGCGGTGCTGCGCGCCTTGAGCGAACGGGCCACGGCGCTGGGCACGTAGTCGAGCTCGGCGATGGCCGCCTCGACCTTCAGGCGCACCTGCTCGCTGACCGGGCGGGTCTTGTTCAGTACATGGGACACGGTGGTATAGGAGATACCTGCCAGTGCCGCGACATCTTTGATGGTTGCCATTGTTCAGTTCCGCCGACTTGCGCGTCGGCTACGGTAGGTGTCGAGAACCACGGCGATCACGATGACCGCCCCGGTGATAATGCGTTTGGTCGGTTCCGAGGCGCCGATCTGCGCCAGGCCCGCGGCCAGCACCGAGATGATCAGTACGCCGAAGAAGGTGCTGATCACCGAACCGCGCCCGCCCATCAGGCTGGTGCCGCCGATGACCACGGCGGCGATGACCTGCAGTTCCAGGCCGGCCCCGGCGTTGGGGTCGGCCGCCTCCAGGCGGGAAATCTGGAACAGTGCGGCCAGCCCCGCGAGCAGGCCCATCAGGGCGAACACCAGGATCTTGTACGGACGCGGGTCGATGCCGGCCAGCCGCACCGCCTCTTCATTGGTGCCGATGCCGATCAGGTAGCGGCCGAATACCGTGCGGGTCAGCACCAGCTGGGCGAGGATGATCACCAGCAAGGCAATCAGGAACGACGGCGACACGCCGAAGGCCACCGGGTTGGACAGCCAGGCGAAGGCGTCGCCGATGTAGGCGGTGCGCGAGTCGGTCAACTGGTAGGCCAGGCCCCGGGCCATTTCCAGCACGCCGAGGGAGACGATGAACGACGGAATCCGCCAGGCCACAGTGATAGCGCCGGTGATGCTGCCGGCCAGCGCTGCCACGCCCATGCCCAGCAAGGCCGCCGGCAGCACGCTCCAGCCCCAGCCGAGGATCGCCACGCTGACCGCCGAGGCCGCCAGGGCCAGCACCGAGCCCACCGACAGGTCGATGCCGCCGATGATCAAAACGAAGGTCATGCCCACCGCCAGCACCATCAGGTCGGGAATCTGGTTGGCCAGGGTGCTGAAGGTGGCGTAGGACAAAAAGTGACTGCTGAGCAGCGAGAACAGCACGATCATCGCCAGCAAGGCGCCGGCCAGGCCCAGGTAGCTGCCCAGGCCATAGTAGGTGCCGCCGCGCTTGGCGCTCGGGGCGCCGGTGTCCAGTGGAGTGGTTTTCATGGGGTGGTCCTGATTGCTGCTTCATGCAGCAACGCATCACGTTTCTGATAGCCGGCGAAGGCCGCGGCCAGTAGTTGGTCCTGGGTCCAATGATCGCGCGCGAAGGTGTCGATCAGGCGCCCGGCGCTGAGCACGCCGATGCGGTCGCAGATCAGCATCAGCTCGCGCAGGTCGCTGGACACCACCACGATCGCCTTGCCCTGGCGCGCGAGGTCGGCCAGCAGGCCGTAGATGTCGAACTTGGCACCGACATCGATGCCACGGGTCGGCTCGTCGAACAGCAGTACCGTACAGTCGCGCTCCAGCCAGCGGCCAATCACCACCTTCTGCTGGTTGCCGCCGGACAGCTCGCCGACCACCTGCTCGGGGCCGGCGCTGCGAATGCGCATGGCGCCGATCTGCCGCTGCGCCAATTCGCGCTCGGCACTGCTGTCGACCACGCCGGCACGGGAGATCGCCGGCAGGTTGCCCAGGGCGATGTTGGCGCTGATCGACTGCGACAGCAGCAGGCCTTCGCCCTTGCGGTCTTCGGTGATCAGGGCGATGCCTTCGCGCACGGCGGTGACAGGTGAGTCGATGCGTACCGAACGCAGCGGGTTGCCCAGTTCGATGCTGCCGCTGTCGGCACGGTCGGCACCGTAGATCAGGCGCAGCAGCTCGGTGCGCCCGGCGCCGATCAGGCCGGAGATACCGAAGATCTCGCCGCTGCGCACTTCGAAAGATACGTCCCGCACCTTGTCGCCACGGCTCAGGCCGTTGACCTTGAGCATCGGCGCGCCGATCTGGCGCTGGCCCAGGTCGATGTGCTCGGCAAGCTCGCGGCCGACCATCAGGTTGACCAGTTGCGCGCTGTCGTAGCGGGCCATGGGCTCGACGCACACCAGCTTGCCGTCGCGCAGCACGGCGATGCGCTGGGCGATGCGCTTGAGCTCTTCCAGGCGATGGGAGATATAGACGATGGCCACGCCGCGCTGCTTGAGGCGCTCGATCTGGTCAAACAGCAGTTCGACCTCCCGCGCCGTGAGCATGGCCGTGGGCTCGTCGAAGATCAGCACATGGCAGTCGCCGATCAGGTTGCGGGCAATCTCCACCATCTGCTGGTGGCCGATGCCCAGCTCCCCCACCGGGGTGTCCGGGTCGATGGCCTCCAGGCCAACCCGGGCCATGGCCGCCTGGGCCAGTTGGCGCAGGCGCTTGCGGCTGATCCAGCCGCCACGGCTGGGCAGGTTGTCGAGAAACAGGTTCTCGGCCACGGTCAGGGTCGGCAGCAGGTTGAGCTCCTGCATGACCATGCGCACCCCCTGGCGCTCGGCGGCGGCGCGGCTGCCGGGGTGGTAAGGCTGGCCCTGGTAGCGCATCTGCCCGACAGTGGGCTGTTCGAGGCCACCGATGATCTTCGACAGGGTGCTCTTGCCCGCGCCGTTCTCGCCGGTCAGGGCCAGCACTTCACCGCGATAGAGGCTCAGCTCGATATCGCCCAGCACCGGCTGGGCGTAGGTCTTGCCGATCGCGCTGACTGAAAGTACGACATCTGCCGTCGCTGACATTGCCTGCTCTCCTGGCGCCCGCACTTGCGCAGGCGCACACGCTGCGCCTATCAGGGCTTGGTGACCAGTTCGACCGGGGTCTGGATGACGTTGTCGGCGTCCACTTCAGGCTTTTCGCCCTTGAGCACCTTGAGCGCCGCCTGGATGCCGAACACCGCCTGTTTGGCAGCGTACTGATCGGCGGTGGCGAGCACGCGACCGTCCTTGAGCATCGGCTTGATGGCATTGATGTTGTCGTAGCCGACCACCTGCACCTGGCCGGCCTTGCCCGCCGCCCGCACCGCCGACACCGCGCCCAGGGCCATGCTGTCGTTGCCGGCCAGCAGCGCCTTGAGATCCGGGTGGGCATTGAGCATGGCCGCGGCCACGGCATTGCCTTTGGCAATTTCCCAGTCGCCGGACTGCACCGAGACCACCTTCATTTGCGCAGCTTCCATCGCGTCCTTGAAGCCGGCGGTGCGCTGCTGGGCGTTGGTGGTGGTGGACACGCCCTCGATGATGCCGACCTGGTCACCGGCCTTGAGCTTCTCCTTGGCCAGGTAGTCACCGACCAGGCGCGCGCCCTTGCGGTTGTCGGGGCCTACGAAGGGCACGCTGAGGTTCTTGCTCTTGAGGACTTCAGGGTCCAGGCGGTTGTCGATATTGACCACGGTGATCCCGGCATCCACGGCCTTCTTCACCACCGGTACCAGGGCCTTGGAATCCGCCGGGGCGATGACCAGGGCGTCGACCTTGGCGACGATCATCTGCTCGACGATGCGGATCTGGTTACCCGCGTCGGTCTCGTCCTTGATGCCGTTGGAAACCAGCTCGAAGTCGTTGGCGTGTTCTTTCTGGTAGGCCTTGGCGCCGTCTTCCATGGTCAGGAAGAATTCGTTGGCGAGGGATTTCATCACCAGGGCGACCTTGGGCTTTTCATCGGCCTGGGCCTGGGACAAGGGCATGGCGAGGGACAGCGAAGACAGAATGGCGACGGCCAGTAGGCGTCCTGCGAACGGCAACTTCATGGGTTTACTCCGGATTTTATGATTTTTATCGGGTCGCAAACGTTTGCGTTAACTTACTATGCGAATAGTACCCAATTTTGTCAATTCCGCGACGTACACCCTTGGGACGCTATGCGTAGGAATTATCCTTAAATTCGCCGTAAAACCGAACACTCCTACAAATAATATTCGGTTTTCCGAACCAGCAACGAGAAAGCGCACAGGACTTCGCCTACGTAAACCCACGCAAAATCAACAAAACGAAGATGAAAGCCGACGAACGGCAAAGCTGGTACGTTTTCTGCTCCCCTCCCCGCGCTGCACCACGAACTCCATTCAATAAGAGAGATATTCGATGAAAGCTGCGCTTACTCCGTTCGTCCCGGGCGCCCTGGCCCTTCTGCTGTTACTGCCCGCAGGCGTCAACGCCAAGGAAGTGGAACAGCAACAGAAACTGGCCAACGTGGTCATCCTCGCCACCGGCGGCACCATTGCCGGTGCCGGCGCCAGCGCGGCCAACAGCGCCACCTACCAGGCCGCCAAGCTGGGCGTGGACAAGCTGATTGCCGGGGTTCCGGAGTTGGCTAACCTTGCCAATGTGCGCGGCGAACAGGTGATGCAGATCGCCTCGGAGAGCATCAGCAACGACAACCTGCTGCAACTGGGCAAGCGCGTGGCCGAGCTTGCCGACAGCAAGGACGTCGACGGCATCGTCATCACCCACGGCACCGACACCCTGGAAGAGACCGCCTACTTCCTCAACCTGGTGGAGAAGACCGACAAGCCGATCGTGGTAGTCGGCTCCATGCGTCCGGGCACCGCCATGTCGGCCGACGGCATGCTCAACCTGTACAACGCCGTGGCCGTGGCCAGCAACAAGGATTCGCGTGGCAAGGGCGTGCTGGTGACCATGAACGACGAGATCCAGTCCGGTCGTGACGTCAGCAAGACCGTCAACATCAAGACCGAAGCCTTCAAGAGCCCGTGGGGCCCACTGGGCATGGTCGTGGAAGGCAAATCCTACTGGTTCCGCCTGCCGGCCAAGCGCCACACCCTGGCGTCGGAATTCGACATCAAGAAGATCAGCAGCCTGCCTGCCGTGGACATCGCCTACGGCTATGGCAACGTCACCGATACCGCCTACAAGGCCCTCGCCGCAGGTGGCGCCAAGGCGGTCATCCATGCCGGTACCGGCAACGGCTCGGTATCGTCGCGGGTGGTGCCGGCGCTGCAGGAACTGCGCAAGGACGGCGTGCAGATCATCCGTTCGTCCCATGTCAACGCCGGCGGCTTCGTGCTGCGCAACGCCGAGCAGCCTGACGACAAGAACGACTGGGTCGTGGCCCACGACCTGAACCCGCAAAAGGCCCGGATCCTGGCCATGGTCGCCCTGACCCAGACCCAGGACAGCAAGGAACTGCAGCGGATCTTCTGGGAATACTGATCCCGCCCGCGCTTGCCCGCCTGCAGGACGGGCAAGCGCAACCTCCCCCTATCCTCAGCAAAAAACCTTAGACAGGCCGCAGCAAACCGGGCGGTTTGCGGTCACATGCGCTCTTTCACCGACGAGCTGTTGCGAAATTGCCTACAGTAAAATACTGTATGCACATACAGCACAACAAGGAACGCTTCGTGGCCAACACCTCTACCCCCGCCAGCAGTTACGAGCAACTGGGTATCCGCATCCAGAAGATCATCAACTCGCCCACCGCGCAAAAAGCCCGGGCCGCGCTGATTTTCCGCCTGGAGCACGAGTCCACCGACGACTGGGAAACCCTGCTCGAGGAAATCGCCGAGAACGACAACGTCACCCTCGCCCACCGCGACGACGGTGGCGTGCAGATTTTCTGGGTGGTGCCGAAGGAAGACTGATTGCGCATGAGAGTTTCGTTTTTTGCAGTCGCCTGCCTGTTGTTCAGTATCACCAGCGCCCATGCCGATGCGCCACGCACCTTCAGCGAAGCCAAGAAGGTCGCCTGGCGCCTGTATGCGCCGCAGTCCACCGAGTTCTATTGCGGCTGCAAGTACAACGGCAACAAGGTCGATCTCGCCAGTTGCGGTTATGTACCACGCAAGAACGCCAACCGCGCTGCGCGCATCGAGTGGGAGCACATCGTCCCGGCCTGGCAGATCGGCCACCAGCGCCAGTGCTGGCAGGACGGTGGGCGCAAGAACTGTTCGAGCAACGACAAGGTCTACCAGCGCGCCGAAGCCGACCTGCACAACCTGGTGCCGAGCATCGGCGAGGTCAACGGCGATCGCAGCAACTTCAGTTTCGGCTGGCTGCCCGAGCAGCGCGGGCAGTACGGTTCGTGCCTGACCCAGGTGGATTTCAAGGCCAAGAAGGTCATGCCACGGCCTTCGATTCGCGGCATGATCGCGCGCACCTACTTCTATATGAGCAAGCAGTACAACCTCAAGCTGTCCAAGCAAGACCGCCAGCTCTATGAAGCCTGGAACAAGACCTACCCGCCGCAGCCCTGGGAGCGCCAGCGCAACCAGCGGGTGGCCTGCGTAATGGGCCACGGCAATCAATTCGTAGGCCCGGTGAACCTTAGCGCCTGCGGTTGAGGCTCAGGCCAGCGCCTGCAGGTAGGCGCTGGCCTGCTGGTAACGGGCCAGGCGCGCCAGATCGTCTGGGCCGGGCATGGCGATGCGCGACAGGTCGCTGTTGTCGGCAAGGTCGGCCAGCTTGACCACCCGCGCCAGCGGGTCGCCGCCCAGGCGCGCGACAAACGCCTCGTAGCTTTCGTCATCGCGCCGACTCAGCGCCTGCACCGCCGCCAGGATCTTCAGGGCAAAGCCCTCGCGGGCCAGGTCCGAGAGCGTCATGGGCGAATCCTCGAGCACGTCGTGCAGCACGGCGACAATGCGCTGCTCCACCGTCGAGACCCTCAGCATCACCCGCAGCGGGTGCAGGATATAGGCGGCGCCGCCCTTGTCGCGCTGCCCTTCATGTGCCCTGGCTGCCACCGCAATGGCCCGCTCCAGCGTAGACATAAGGCCCTCCTGCTCTAACGCCCGCGTCGCTTCAGGCGCGCCATGCTGTAGACATCGCACAGCACGCCGTCACGCATAGCATAGTTCAGCAATTGTCCTTCAACTTCAAAGCCCTGGCGCTTGTACAGGGCCAGTGCCGGTTGATTGTCGCTGAACACGGTCAGCTCGACGCGTTGCAGGCCCATCCAGCCGTCGGCGATCTCCAGCGCCGCCGACAGCAGGCGAGTGCCCACCCCCTGCCCTTGCCAGGCCGACGCCACGCCCATGGCGATACTGCCGCAGTGGCTACGGCGCACGCGGGGGTTCTGCTCAAGGGTACAGTTGCCGATCACCTCGCCCTGATGCAGGGCGACCAGGCGCAGCACGCGCTCGTAGTCTTCGCCGGACCCCAGGCGCTTGCGCCAGTTGTCCAGCGACTGGTAGGGCAACTGCAAGGCCTGGCGGGCGACACGGGGATCGCTGTACAGCGCGGCCAGCCCTTCGAGGTGGTGCTCATTGGCGCGCTGCAAGGTTATGGCGGGGGATGATTCCTTCATCACGGCTCTCCTTGGGGTGAGCCGTGAGTGTACGGGGCCGGGGACGGCGCTGGCTAGCGAGTGGCGCCGTGCTGGATGACGATCGAGTCGGTACCCAGGCGGGCCATGACGTCGGCCTGCTTCTCATCGGCCTCGGCCTTGCTCGGGAACGGGCCGAGCAACACCACCGGCTTGCCGTCGCGGTACACCACCGAGGATGGGATCTGCTTCTCGATCAGGCGTGCGGTCATGTCGCTCAGAGCGCCCATGTTCGCCCCCTGGACGATCTCGACATCCCAGCCTTCCGGGGCCGGCTGGTCGGCCAGGGCCTCGGCACGGCGCTGCAGGTCGGCGCCACCGCAGGCTTCACGGATCTGCAGGGTGCTGCCCTGGTCGGCGATGACGATTTCGTAGCCGTCGGCTTTCTTGAATGCCACGTAACTGCGATACGGGACGAAGGCACCGGCATCGTCCTTGCCGCGCACCTGGCCGCAGATCATGCCTTGCTGGTCGATTCGCACGTTGGCGAACTTGGCAGTCTTGGGGTTCTGCAGGTGTTCGGCCACCTGCTTGTGCACGCCTTCGACTTCGTTTTCACAGCCGGCCAGCGCCAGCACTGCCATTACCACCGCGATTTTACGCACGCGTCTTTCTCCTGGATGCAAGCGGCGGATTCTAGCATTTATGCAGCCCTTCGCAGGCTCTGTGATTGCGGGGCTCTTGTGGGAGCTGCCGCCAGGCTGCGATCGGCCGCGTAGCGGTCGTAGAACCTGACGACCCGGTGCATCAGACCCAACGAGGTGCCTGGATGGCGACTGCTGTGCAGTCGATCGCAGGCTTCGCCAGCTCCCACAAAGACAGTTGCGCCTACGCAGTCGCCATGTGATTGCAGGATGCCTGTGAGAGCTGCCGCCAGGCTGCGATCGGCCGCGTAGCGGTCGTAGAACCTGACGACCCGGTGCATCAGGCCCAACGAAGTGCCTGGATGGCGACTGCTGCGCAGTGGATCGCAGGCTCCCACAAAGACAGTTGCGCCTACGCAGTCGCCATGTGATTGCAGGATGCCTGTGGGAGCTGCCGCCAGGCTGCGATCGGCCGCGTAGCGGTCGTAGAACCTGACGACCCGGTGCATCAGACCCAACGAGGTGCCTGGATGGCGACTGCTGCGCAGTCGATCGCAGGCTTCGCCAGCTCCCACAGTGGGAGCCTGCGATGGCTGATCCGCAAATGCAAAAAGGGCGATCCTTGCGGATCGCCCTTTCTGGGATTTGGTAGGCACAATTGGACTCGAACCAACGACCCCCACCATGTCAAGGTGGTGCTCTAACCAACTGAGCTATGTGCCTGCTGTGGGGCGCATAATACGCAGGTACGCATATGTCGTAAAGCGAAATTTTAAAAAAAATCAAAAAAATCAGCAGCTTTAGTCATCGCTGAAGCTGCTGCCCGCGAAACGACACAATCTGGCAGGCACACGCAAAGATATGGCAAGCAGGCGCAAGGACGGCCTGATCCTTCGACTTAGTATCCGGACGAACTCCATCGAGTTGCTCGCCGACACTAATAAGAACGGAAAGCCAGTCCATGTACAAGTCGCCCCTGCTCCACCTCTCCACCCTCGCCCTGCTGGTCGGCGCCGCCGCCCAGGCCGGTGCCTACGAGCTGTATGCCGATGAGAACACTCACCTGAACGCCAACCTCGAGGCCGTGTTCGGCGTGTTCCATAGCGAGGAAAACTACGCCATGAGCGGACGCCTGGAAGAAGGCTCGTCCTCCTGGCGCGAGGGCTACCTCAAATATGGACTCAGTGGCGACCAGGGCCTTGGCGGTGCCGGCACCGCCTACGGTGCATTCGCCCTGCTCAGCTCGGGCAGTTGGGGGGACGGTGACGCCGCCGGCTTCAGCGATGGCTCCGAGCGCACCACCAAGATCGAAGACGCCTACCTCGGCTGGCGCTCCGGCACGCTGATCGAGGCCTTGGGTGAAGACGGGATCGACCTGTCCTTCGGCCGCCAGATGATTACCGTAGGCGATGGCTTTCTGATCCAGGGCGACGCGCTCAACTTCGGCAAGGGCCTGGCCGATGGCGAGTTCAACCGCGGCGGCGCCTACTACCTGGCGGCGCGCAAGAGCTTTGACCAGACCGCCGTACTGCGCCTGGGCGGCAAGCAAGGCTGGCGCAGCGACCTGATGTGGCTGAAGTCGGACAACCGCGCCCAGGCCAAGACCGAAATGGCCGTGGCCACCCTGGAGCACGTGGCCGACGCCGGCACGGTAGGCCTGACCTACATCGACACCACGGATGTGGATGAGGAGTTCGCTTCGCCGGTGCAACTGGAACGCGACGGCATGAAGACCTACAGCCTGCGCGCCACCGGCAACGCCGGGGTGGAGAACCTGTTTCTCTCCGGCGAATACGCCAACCAGGAAAAACCCCACACCAACACCGAGGATGCCTGGTACCTGGAGGCCGGCTGGACCTTCGCCGACGTCGCCTGGACGCCGAACGTCAGCTACCGCTACAGCCGCTTCTCGGAAGGCTACGACCCTCTGTTCTACGGCCTCAGTCGCGGGTACGGCACCTGGTTCCAGGGCGAGGTCGCCGGCAACTATGCCGGTCCGTTCAACAGCAACTCGCGCATCCAGAAAGTCGAGTTCAAGGTATCGCCGCTGGAAAACCTGAACATCGGCCTGCTGGGGTTCAACTTCGACACCGTCGACCGCAACCTGGGCAATACCGACGGACACGAGATCGACCTGTACGCCGAATGGGCCATCAACGATCACTTGATCGTGATGCCGCTCGTTGGCCTGTACCAACCGGACAAGAGTGCCGAACAAGGTGGCACCCAGCTGGGCAACAACGACCGCAACCTGTACAGCCAATTGGTGTTCGTCACCGTCTTCTGAAGCCCTGCGGGTGATGGCCCCGCCATCACCCGCAGCAGATTCGCACCGATCTGAGTCCTTGTCATGCGCTCCAGCCTCCTGACTATCCGAAACAAGATCACCTTGCTCGCAAGCCTCTGCCTGTTGCTGATCGTCGCCCTGTTGGTAGGGCTGTCGCTGTATCAAGCCGGGGCAAGCAGCGAACAGGTCAAACACGCCAGCAGCGACATGCTGGCCAGCGCCGCCAAGCACCACATGCAGGCGCTCGCCAAGGTGCAGGCCTTGCAAGTGCAGCGCACGTTCCTGCAAACCCATGAATACGGCCAGGGGCTGTCTCGCTATGTGCTGTATCTGCGCCAGCGCGCGCAGCACGGCGAACTGGCGCCGCAGCAACTGCGCCAGGCATTGACCCGGCAACTGCGCCAGGCGTTGATCGACAAGCCCGACCTGCTCGGGCTTTATGTCATTTTCCAGGCCAACGCTCTGGACGGGGCAGACAATCGATTCGCCGGCCAGAGCGAACTGGGCAGCAACGAGGCCGGACGTTTCTCTCTGTACTGGGTGCAAAACAATCCAGGGGCGTTGCAACCGGTCATCGGCGACGAGGCCCTGCTGGCCAATACCCAGCCCGGCCCCAGCGGCAGCCCGTACAACGCGTTCTATACCTGCGCCCGCGACAGCCAGGCGGCCTGTGTGCTCGAACCCTACTTCGACGAGGCCTCGGGCTCGCGCAAGCTGGTCACCAGCATCGCCTTCCCGCTGCTCGAAGACGGCAAGGTCATCGCCGTCATCGGGCTCGACATCAACCTCGCCGCCCTGCAACAGAGCAGCGTGGACAGCAGCCATGGATTGTTCGACGGCAACGGCAGGGTCAGCATCATCAGCCCGAGCGGGGTGATGGCGGCGCACAGCCAGGATGCCGGTCGGCTTGGCCAGCGCCTGGACCAGGCGCCTGACAGCGGCGCCGACGAGGTACTCGGCGCACTGCGACACAGCCAGCCCAAGGTGTTCGTCGACCCGGCACAGCTCAAGGTCCTCGAACCGCTGGAGCCGATCCCCGGCGCCACCCCCTGGGGCGTCCTGGTGGGCGTGCCGCAGCACACCCTGCTGGCGCCGGCGCAACGCCTGCAACAAGCACTCGACCAGCAACGCGAACAGGCCACCCGCCTGGAGTTGCTGCTCGGTGGCGGCGCGGCATTGCTCGGCGTGCTGCTGATCTGGCTGGCCGCCCTGCGCATCACCCGCCCGCTGCAGAGCCTGACCCGCATGCTCGAAGACATTGCCCAGGGCGAAGGCGACCTGACCCGCCGCCTGGCCGTGCAATCGCGCGACGAGATCGGCCAGCTGGCCAGGGCCTTCAACCGCTTCGTCGAACGTATCCACGCCTCGATCCGTGAAGTGTCCTCGACCACCGGCCAGCTCCACGAGGTGGCCACCCGGGTGGTCAACGCCTCCAACGCATCCATGAGCAACTGCGACGAACAGGCCAGCCGCACCAACAGCGTAGCCGCCGCGATCAACCAGTTGGGCGCCGCCGCCCAGGAGATAGCGCGCAACGCCGCCCATGCCTCCCATCGGGCCACGGACGCCCGGCAACTGGCCGAAGCGGGCAGCCAGGTACTGGAAAGGACCATCTCGGCGATGCACCAACTGTCGAGCAAGATCAGCGCCTCCAGCGGCACCATCGAGACGCTCAACAGCAAGACCGAGGATATCGGCCAGATTCTCGAAGTGATCAAGGGCATCTCCGAGCAGACCAACCTGCTGGCGCTCAACGCCGCCATCGAGGCCGCGCGCGCCGGCGCCGCCGGGCGCGGGTTTGCCGTGGTGGCCGACGAAGTACGCAACCTGGCCTACCGCACCCAGATGTCGGCGCTGCAGATCCAGACCATGATCGAGGGCCTGCAGGTGGACGCCCGCGAGTCGGTCACGACCATGGGCGAAAGCCAGAGCCACAGCAGCGAAAGCGTGACCATCGCCAACCAGGCCGGCGAGCGCCTGGGCAGCGTGACCTTGCGGATCGGCGAGATCGACGGCATGAACCAGTCGGTGGCCACCGCCACCGAAGAGCAAACCTCGGTGATCGAGGCGCTGAACATGGATATCACCCAGATCAACGCCCTCAACCAGGAAGGCGTGGAGAACCTCAACGCCACCTTGCGCGCCTGTGGCGATCTGGAACAGCAGGCTGCCCGCCTGAAACAGCTGGTGGACAGTTTCCGCATTTGATGCCCCAACCCGTGTTCAGCCGGCCCCAAGCCGGCTGGCACAGGCAAACAACGAGTTGGCAGACACAACAATGCCCCCTGTTCGCCCTCAAGGCAGACTAGCCCGGTGAATCTCTGTCAATGCTTTCGCGATCCGCCAAGTCCAATAATTAAGGGAGCCCCCCCCGAATGCGAATAACCAGGATCCTTGCAAAAACCACACTGGCTCTTGGCCTGTCGCTAGCTGGCGTGCACCCAGTCTTCGCCGAGTTGCCCGCTGACACCGGTATCGGCCAGACCGTATTGCCTTTCCCGCCATCGCCACACCGCGCCTATATGATCGACGTGGAATTCGACAGCTTCGTCGCCGGCCGCGTGCTCGTGCTCGACCCGGACCAGAAGCGCTTGCTCGGCATGGTCAGCACCGGCTTCGCCGCACCCTCGACCCTCAGCCGTGACGGCAAGCTGCTGTTCAGCGCCGACATCTTCTATTCACGCGGTACCCGCGGTACCCGCACCGACGTGCTGACCGCCTGGAATACCTCCACGCTGTCCCCGGACTGGGAAGTGGTGATTCCCTCCAAGCGCGCCGAGTCCCTGACCCAGCGCTTTGGCATCGGCACCAGCGCCGACGACCGTTTCGTCTACGTCTACAACTTCACCCCGTCGACCTCGATCACCGTGGTCGACACCCAGGCCAAGGCCGTGGTCGGCGAAATCGCCATTCCCGGCTGCGTGCTCAGCTACCCGGTGGGCAAGCGCCGCATCGCCTCGCTGTGCGGCGACGGCAGCATCCAGCTGCTGACCCTGGGCGACGACGGCAAGGAAACCGCCCGCACCCAGACCAAGTTCTTCGACCCGAATGCGGAGAAGCTGGTCGAGCGCGCGGTGAACGTCGGCGACACCTTCTACTTCACCAGCACCACCGGCACCGTGCACACCCTGGACCTGTCGGGCAAGGAAGCGAAAATCCTGCCGGACTGGTCGCTGGTCAGCGACGAAGAGAAGAAGGCTGGCTGGGCGCCGGGCGGCTGGCAGCTGATGGCGGTGGCGCCAAAGCTCAATCGCCTGTACGTGCTGATGCACGACGCCCACGAGGCGATGAAGTGGGAAGACCCGAGCAACACCATCTGGGCCTTCGACCTCAAGACCCAGAAGAAGATCGCCACCCTGAGCACCGAAGGCGCGCCGATCTGGAGCCTGCAGGCCACCAGCGACGCCAACCCGCTGCTGCTCGGCATCAATGTCGGCGGCGGCATGGAGATCTTCGACCTCAAGAGCGGCAAGCACACCGGCACGATGGAAAAGCTGCATAAAACCGCCACACAAATTCTCAGCCACTGAGCGAGGTGAGCCCATGCACACCGATCCGATCTTCATTATCGCCAGCGCGATCACCGTTGCGGTGATCCTGGCCAGCGCTGCGACCCACAAGGTCCGCGCGCCGGCCCGCTTCGCCCGGCAGCTGGAAGATTACCAGTTGCTGCCCAAGGCGTTGCTCACGCTGGTCGCCCGCAGCCTGCCGCTGCTGGAAATCGGCGTGGCCTTCGCCCTGCTGGTGCCGGCCAGCCGGCCGACCGCGGCCCTGCTGGCTGCGGCGCTGCTGGCACTGTACGCAGCGGCCATCGGCATCAACCTGTGGCGCGGCCGCGCCGACATCGACTGCGGCTGTTCGGGCCCCGACCAGGCCCAACCGCTGCGCCCGGTACTGCTCGCCCGCAACACGGTGCTGGTGGCGCTGGCGCTGGTCGCCGGCATCGCCCCGCAAGCGCGCGACCTCGGTTTCTTCGACGGTTTCGTGGTGATCGCCGCGAGCGCCGTTGTACTGCTCATCTACACCGCCGTCGAAGGTCTGCTGGCCAACGGCCCCCGTCTGTTCAAACTTATTGGAAGGTGAAATATGGAAGGCTTGATCGTCTCCAACATCCTGCTCTGGGCGCTGCTGATCGCCTTGGCGTTCGCTGTAATGGGTCTGGTACGCCAGATCGGCGTACTGCACTCGCGCCTGGCTCCGGCCGGTGCCCTGATGGTCGACAAAGGCGTTGCGGTCAACGAGCCCGCGCCGCAAGTCACGGCCGCCGACCGCAATGGTCGTCCGGTCAACTTCGGTTATGCCGGTGAGAAAGCCCAGTTGCTGTTCTTCCTCTCGCCAACCTGCCCGATCTGCAAATCGCTGCTGCCGGCGATCAAGTCGATCGCCAAGGACCAGGCCAAGCGCCTCGACGTGGTGTTCGTCAGCGACGGCGACATGGACGCCCAGCAGAAACTGATCCAGGAACACAAGCTCGAAGACGCCACCTACGTGGTCGGTCCGGAAATCGGCATGACCTACCAGATCGGCAAACTGCCGTATGCGGCCCTGATCGACCAGAACGGCGTGTTGCGCGCCAAGGGCCTGGTCAACTCGCGCGAACACCTGGACAGCCTGTTCGAAACCGAGCACCTGGGCAGCGCCACCCTGCAGCAGTTCCTGCACGGCAACGCCCATGGCCACGATCACAGCACCCCACACTCCCACGCCTAACGATAACGAAAACGAAAGGACAGGCCCATGAAACTCCTCGACCTCCTGTTCGAGCGCTCCGCCCGCCACGTCGCCGATACCACCTCGCGGCGTAAATTGCTCGGCCGCCTCGGTTCGCTGATGATTGTCGGCGCGGCCCTGCCTGTGCTGTTGCCGATCGACCGTACCAGCAAGGCACTGGCCGCCGACAAGCCGATGGCGGGCGATCCCGGGGATCCGAACAGCTGCGACTACTGGCGCTACTGCTCGATCGACGGTTTCCTGTGCTCGTGCTGCGGCGGTAGCGTGACGTCCTGTCCGCCCGGTACCGAGGCCTCCCAGGTCACCTGGATCGGCACCTGCCGCAACCCGGCGGACGGCAAGGACTACATCATTTCCTATAACGACTGCTGCGGTAAGCACAGCTGCAACCAGTGCGCCTGTACTCGCAACGACAGCGAGGAGCCCGCTTATCGTCCGTTCAACAACAACGACGTGAACTGGTGCCTGGCTGCCAAGTCGCACATTTACCACTGCACCGTGTCGATCATTCGCGGCGTCGCGGTCTGAGGTGGCACAGACCATGCGCTCTTTACTGATCGTCGGTCTTGCCTGCGCCCTGGCAGCTCCGCTTGCCATGGCGCGCGCCATCCCCAACCCGAACCAGAAACACGCGCCCGGCAACGAAGCGGTGCAAACCCCTATCGCCCAGGCCGGCTATAGCACAGCGGTGAACTACCAGTTGCAATGCGCGGGCTGCCACCTCGGCGACGGCAGCGGCTCCAAGGCCAATGACGTACCACGCATGAAGGACTTCGTCGGCAATTTCCTCAAGGTCGACGGCGGACGTGAGTTCCTCGTGCGGGTGCCTGGCATGGCCCAGTCGGCACTCAACGATGAGCAGCTGGCCACGCTGATCAACTGGCTGATGCGCAAGGACGGCATTGCCGGCAGCAGCCTGCCCGAGCACTACCAGCCCTATACCGGGGAGGAAGTGGCGGCGGTGAGACGCAAGTCGCTGCTCAACGTGCCGAATGCCCGCGCCGGCCTGATCACTCAGATGCGCGCCAAGGGCATCTCGATAGACGATGGCATGAGTTATTGAGATTGCGCTTGGAGCGAGCCCGCCTACTGGCGGGCTTTTTTATGGTTCTTCACGGAATTCCGGGGGCTAGGTTCCTTGGGCTTGGGCTTGGGCTTGGGCTTGGGCTTGGGCTTGGGTGTCGAGTCTGCGGGCTTATCCATTCCATGCAGCGACGCTG
>NZ_JALRNG020000030.1:0-79506 GCF_030272875.2 Pseudomonas sp. BJa5 | reverse complement strand
TGCCGAGAATCATTGTGGGAGCCGGCAGCGCCGGCGATGAGGCCAGTACAACCAGCACATCAGCCGTGGCCTGGAATGCGTCCGCTTCGCGGTCGATCGCAGGCTTCGCCAGCTCCCACAATGGCCGGGGCATGCCGAGAATCATTGTGGGAGCCGGTAGCGCCGGCGATGAGGCCCGCGCAGCCAGACACAGTCAGCCGGCCGGGGTCGGCATCACCGGTGGCACGTACTGCAAGGTGGTGCCCAGGGCCCAGAGCAGGACCAGCACCAGGGGAATGTGCACCAGCAACTGCACGAACGAGAAGCCGATCAAATCACGCGCCTTCAGGCCCAGCACGCCCAGCAGCGGCAGCATGTAGAACGGGTTGATCAGGTTCGGCAACGCTTCGGCGGCGTTGTAGATCTGCACCGCCCAGCCCAGGTGGTACTGCAGGTCATTGGCCACCAGCATCACGTACGGCGCTTCGATGATCCACTTGCCACCGCCGGAGGGGATGAAGAAGCCCAGCACCGCCGAGTACACGCCCATCAACAGCGCGTAGGTGTCGTGGGAGGCGATCTGCACGAAGAAGGTGGAAATGTGGTGGGCCAGGGTCTGCGCATCCACGCCCTTGACCTGGGTGAGGATCGCGGCGATCGAGCCATACAACGGGAACTGGATCAGCACCCCGGTGGTGGTCGGCACGGCGCGGCCCACGGCATCGAGGAAGCTGCGCGGGCGCCAGTGCAGCAAGGCACCGAGCATGATGAACAGCAGGTTGTAGGTGTTAAGCCCGGAAATCGCCAGGATCGCAGGCTTGGTGGCGAACTCGTTGTACAACCAGCCGCCGGCCAGCACTACCAGCAGCAAGGTCAGGATCGGGCTGTACTCCAGCCACTCACCCGGCCGCGTGCGCTGCGGCGGCGGTGGCGCCGAGAAGCTCGGGTCGACCCCACAGGCTTCGGCGCTGCGGGCACTGCCCGGCCCCGGCGCAGTGGCATAGGCCACCACCAGCGACACCACCACCAGCGCGGCGAGCATCACCCCGGACTGCCAGAGGAAGATGGTTTCGGTGAACGGGATCACCCCGGTGATCGCCAGGATCGACGGTGGCAGGCTGGCCGGGTTGGCCTGCAACTGCGCAGCCGAGGACGACAGGCCCAGGGCCCAGACCGCGCCCAGGCCCAGGTAGGCGGCAGCACCGGCGGCGCGGTAGTCCATTTTCAGCTCGCTGCGACGGGCCAGGGCGCGCACCAGCAGGCCGCCGAACACCAGCGACAGGCCCCAGTTGAGCAAGGACGCCAGCATTGAGATCAACGCCACCCAGCACACCGCCGAGCGACCGTTTTTCGGCAGGCGCGCCAGGCGGTCGATCAGCTTGACCGCCGGTGGTGAGCTGGCCACCACATAACCGCCGATGACCACGAAGGCCATCTGCATGGTGAAGGGAATCAGGCTCCAGAAGCCATCGCCAAAGGCCTTGGCCGTGTCCAGGGGCTTGGCGCCCATGGCCAGGGCGGCGACGGACACCAGTACCACCGCCAGGGCGGCGAACACCCACGAATCAGGGAACCAGCGTTCGGCCCAGTTCGAGCAACGCAGGGCAAAGCGGGCGGAGCGGCTGTCTTGAATATCAGCGGCCACGGGGAACATCCTTTTATTGGTTTTATTTGAAACGACAAAGGCCTCATCGCGGGGCAAGCCCGCTCCTACCAGGAATGCGTGGTTCCTGTAGGAGCGGGCTCGCCCCGCGATGAGGCCCGAAAGGCTTACTTAAAACGTCATCTCTTTAACATCGTCCGCCACGATCAGCTTACCGGCAGTCTTCTCGATGATTTCCTCAACCGACACCCCAGGCGCGGTCTCGCGCAGGATGAAGGCGCCGTTCTCGATCTCCAGGTACGCCAGGTCAGTCAGCACCTTGCGGATGCAGCCGGCACCGGTCAGCGGCAGGCTGCAGCGCGTCAGCAGCTTGGACTCGCCGTCCTTGGAGGCGTGGGTCATGGTGACGATGATGTTGTCGGCACCGGCCACCAGGTCCATGGCGCCGCCCATGCCTTTGACCAGCTTGCCGGGGATCATCCAGGAGGCGATGTTGCCTTCCACGTCCACTTCGAAGGCGCCGAGCACGGTGAGGTCGACGTGACCGCCACGGATCATGGCGAAGGATTCGGCCGAGCTGAAGATCGACGCGCCACGACGGGCGGTCACGGTCTGCTTGCCGGCGTTGATCATGTCGGCGTCCAGCTGCGCTTCGGTGGGGAATTCACCCATGCCCAGCAGGCCGTTTTCCGATTGCAGCATCACGTCCATATCGGCCGGGACGTAGTTGGCCACCAGGGTCGGAATGCCGATGCCGAGGTTGACGTAGTAGCCGTCCTTGAGTTCGCGGGCGACGCGCTGGGCCATTTGTTCGCGGGTAAGTGCCATGGTCAGGATCTCTTTGTTGTTCTGTTGGGGATGGCTCAGGCCTTGACGGTGCGCTTTTCGATGCGCTTCTCGAAGGTGCCGACAATCACCCGGTCGACATAGATACCCGGGGTGTGGATCTCGGTGGGCAGCAGCACACCCGGCTCGACGATCTCCTCGACCTCGACCACGGTGATCTTGCCGGCGGTGGCGGCCAGCGGGTTGAAGTTCTGCGCGGTGTTGCGGTACACCACGTTGCCGTAGTGGTCGGCCTTCCAGCCCTTGACGATGGCGAAGTCGCCGGTGATGGCCTCTTCGAGGATGTACTTGCGACCATTGAACTCGCGCACTTCCTTGCCTTCGGCAACCGGGGTGCCGTAGCCGGTGGCGGTGAAGAAGGCCGGGATGCCGGCACCACCTGCGCGCATTTTCTCGGCCAGGGTGCCTTGCGGGGTGAGTTCCACTTCCAGCTCGCCGCTGAGCAGCTGGCGTTCGAACTCGGCGTTCTCGCCCACGTAGGAGGCGACCATCTTGCGGATCTGGTGATCTTCGAGCAGTACGCCCAGGCCGAAGCCGTCGACGCCGCAGTTGTTGGAAACCACGGTCAGGCCCTTGACGCCACGACGCTTGATTTCGTTGATGAGGTTTTCCGGGATGCCGCACAGGCCGAAACCACCGGCCAGTACCGTCATGTTGTCGGTCAGGCCTTCAAGGGCCTGTTCATAGGTTGCTACGCGCTTGTCCAGTCCGGCCATGCTGATCCGCCTTTTGTAGTTGTTGAACCGACAGGGGTGTCGGCGAGCGTTTGCGCCATCTTCACCCCGTTAGACTTATTTGTTAATTTTGTTTTTATGATCATTTGATTTGTTTTCCAAAAGAATAGAGCCAAGCCGATGAACGTCAAACAGCTGCGCGCCTTCGTCGCCGTCGCCAAATTCCAGAGCTTCGCCCAGGCCGGTGAGTACCTGCACCTGTCGCAGCCGGCCCTGAGCCTGACCATCAAGGGCCTGGAAGACAACCTCGGCGGCGCCCTGCTCAGCCGCACCACCCGCAGCGTCAGCCTGACCCCCGAAGGCGAGGTGCTGCTGCCGCTGGCCCGGCAACTGCTGGCCGACTGGGAAAACACCGAGGAACTGCTGCGCCAGCGCTTCACCCTGCAACTGGGGCGGGTGTCCATCGCCGCCATGCCGGCCTTTGCCGGCAACCTGCTGCCGGCGACGCTCAAGGTCTTCCGCCAACGCTACCCGCGGGTCAATGTCACGGTGCACGACGTGATCAACGAACAGGTGCTGGAACTGGTGCGCCATCGCCGGGTGGAACTGGGCATCGGCTTCGAGCCCGAGGCCAGCGAGCCGATGCTGTTCAAGCCGCTGTTCCTGGAACGCTTCGTCGCCGTGGTGCCGGCCGACTCGCCCCTGGCCAGGCAAGCCCAGGTCAGCTGGCGCGAACTGCTGGCCGAGGACTTCATCGCCCTGCAACGGCCGTCGGCGGTGCGCCTGTTGCTGGAGCAACACCTGGCGGTCGAACACGGCAAGCTGGCGGTGGCCTTCGAGAGCCACCAGTTGTCGACCATCGGCCGCATGGTCGCCAACGGCCTGGGGGTCAGTGCGGTACCGGCCCTGTGCATCCGCCAGATGGAAGAGCTCGGTGCGCGCTGCGTGACCCTGGTCGAGCCGCGCATCGAACGGCGCATTGGCGTCAGCCTGCTGGCTGACCATAAACTCTCGGCAGCGGCCCAGGCGCTGCTCGAGGTGCTGCAGGAACATACCCGCCCCCAGGAGGTGACATGCGTACAGTGAAGTTAGCCGACAAAACGGTTCCGGCCATCGGCCAGGGCACCTGGTACATGGGCGAAGACCCGGGCCAGCGCAGCCGCGAGGTGGCCGCCCTGCAGCAAGGCATCGAACTGGGCCTGAGCCTGATCGACACCGCCGAGATGTATGCCGAGGGTGGCGCCGAGCAGGTGGTGGGCCAGGCCATTGCCGGGCGCCGCGACCAGGTCTTCGTGGTCAGCAAGGTCTACCCGCACAACGCCAGCCGCCAGGGCGTGCCTGCCGCGTGCGAGCGCAGCCTCAAGCGCCTGGGCACCGACTACATCGACCTGTACCTGCTGCACTGGCGTGGCCAGTACCCGCTGGAAGAAACCGTCGAAGCCTTCGAGCGCTTGCGCGAAGCGGGCAAGATCGGTCGTTGGGGGGTGTCGAACTTCGATGTCGACGACCTGCGTGAGCTGCACAACCCCGACTGCGCCACCAACCAGGTGTTGTACAACCCGGCCCAGCGCGGCATCGAGTTCGACTTGCTGCCCTGGAGCCGGCAACGCCAGTTGCCGACCATGGCCTACTGCCCGCTGGCCCAGGCCGGTCGCCTGCTCAAGCACCCGACCTTGGCAGAGATCGCCGAGCAGCATGGCGCCACCCCGGCCCAGGTGAGCCTGGCCTGGGTCACTCGCCAGGCCGACGTCATCGCCATTCCCAAGGCGGTGGATCCGGAGCATGTACGCCGCAATGCCGCGGCTGCCAGCCTGACCCTCAGCAGCGAAGAGCTGCGCGCCATCGACCGGGCGTTCCCGGCGCCGACGCGCAAGCAGGGGTTGGCGATGGTCTGATTCTGCTCCCATCGCAGGCTTCGCCAGCTCCCACAATGATGGGGGCTGCAGGTACCGGCTCTTGTGGGAGCTGGCGAAGCCTGCGATGGACTCTCTCAGTGAAAATCCCGGCTGCGCACATCCAGCCCCTGCAATAGCTCGCTGAGGTCTTCCAGGCGCTGGGCGATCAGGTGACGCACCCCGCTCTCACTTTCAAGCCGCCCGCTCACCCGCATCAACCTCGCCCCCACCAGGACCCGGCGCTGTCGCTCGGCGAGGTCACGCCAGACCACCACGTTGACATTGCCGAACTCATCCTCAAGGGTCACGAAGGTCACTCCACTGGCCGTCCCCGGGCGCTGTCGTCCCGTCACCAGGCCCGCCACGCTGACCTTGTCGCCATGCTCGGCCGCCTCCAGCGCCCGGGAGCTGCGACAGCCCAGGACATCGAGGCGGCGGCGCAGCAGGGTCAGCGGATGAGGCCCCAGGGTGGTGCCGACACTGGCGTAATCGGCGAACAGGTCTTCGCCGACCGTCGGTTGCGGCAAGTCGACCGGCGCCTCTTGCGGGGCATCGATACCGGCGAACAACGGCAACTGCGCCTGCACCGCCGCCACGCTCCAGCGCGCCCGGTAACGGTCGCTGGCCAGTCCGCGCAGGGCACCGGCGTCGGCCAACAACTCACGGGCGCGGGCATCGAGTTGCGCGCGCAGGCACAGGTCGCTGACATCGCGCCAGGCTTGTTCGCTGCGGGCCTGCTCGATGCGCCGGGCATCGGCCTCGCGAAAGCCGCGGATCTGCCGCAGGCCCAGGCGCAGGGCCAGGGCCTGCCCTGCCCCCGGTTCCAGGCTGCAGTCCCAGTCGCTGTGGCAGGCATCCACCGGACGAATCTCGATGCGATGGCGGCGGGCATCCTGGAGAATCTGGTCGGGGCTGTAGAAGCCCATGGGCCAGCTGTTGATCAGCGCGCAGGCGAAGATCGCCGGCTCATGGCACTTGAGCCAGCAACTGGCGTAGGTCAGCAAGGCGAAGCTGGCGGCATGGGACTCGGGAAAACCATAGCTGCCAAAGCCCTTGATCTGCTCGAAGATGCGCTCGGCGAATTCGGCGCTGTAGCCGTTGTCGAGCATGCCGCGAATCAGCCGTTCGCGGTGCGGCTCCAGGCCGCCGTGACGCTTCCAGGCGGCCATGGCCCGACGCAGCTGGTCGGCTTCGCCGGCCGAATAACCGCCGGCGACCATGGCCAGCTCCATCACCTGCTCCTGGAACAGCGGTACACCCAGGGTGCGCTCGAACACCTGTTTCAGCGCCGGTGACGGGTAGCTCACCGGCTCCAGGTTCTGCCGCCGACGCAGGTAGGGATGGACCATGTCGCCCTGGATCGGCCCGGGGCGGACGATGGCCACCTCGATCACCAGGTCGTAGAAGTTCTTCGGCTTGAGCCGCGGCAGCATGGCCATCTGCGCCCGCGACTCGATCTGGAACACCCCGACGGTGTCGGCGCGGCCGATCATTTCGTAGGTGGCGGCACAGTCGGCGGGGATCGTTGCCAGGGTCAGTTCACGACCGCGATGGCGGTACAAGAGGTCGAAGCAGCGGCGCAAGGCACTGAGCATGCCCAGGGCGAGGATATCGACCTTGAGCAGGCCGACCAGGTCGAGGTCGTCCTTGTCCCACTGGATCACCGTACGTCCGTCCATGGCGGCGTTCTCCACCGGCACCAGGCTGTCCAGCGGCTGCTCGGAAATCACGAAACCGCCCGGGTGCTGGGACAGGTGCCGGGGAAAGCCGATCAGCTCGCCGGTCAGCGCCAGCACCCGGCGCAGCAAGGGGCTGTCGGGGTCGAAGCCGGCTTCACGCAGTTGTTCGGCCGCCGGCAGGCGATCGCTCCAGCGTCCGCAACAGTCGGCCAGGGCGTTGATCTGCGCCACCGGCAGGCCCAGCACCCGGGCGATGTCGCGCACCGCGCCAGCGGCATGGTAGGTGCTGGCCACGGCGGTCAGGGCCGCGCGGTGGCGGCCGTAGCGGCTGAACACATACTGCAGGACTTCTTCGCGGCGCTCGTGCTCGAAGTCGACGTCGATGTCCGGCGGTTCATCCCGCTCGCGGGACAAGAAACGCTCGAACAACAGGTGGCTGCGCATCGGGTCCAGCTCGGTGATGCCCAGCACGTAGCACACCACCGAGTTGGCCGCCGAACCGCGCCCCTGGCAGAGGATGCCCTGGCCCCGGGCAAAGTTGACGATGTCGTGGACGGTGAGGAAGTAGCTCTCGTAGTTCAGCTCGGCGATCAGCTCCAGCTCATGTTCCAGGGCATCGCGCGCCTTCTGCTCGGTCCCTGCGGGCCAGCGCCAGCGCTGCCCCTGCTCGCACAGGTGGCGCAGCCAGGCCGTGGCGGTCTGGCCGGCGGGCACCAGTTCGCGGGGGTACTGGTAGCGCAACTGGCTCAGGTCGAAACGGCAGCGTGCGGCGATGCGCAGGGTTTCGTCGAGCAAGGCCGGCGGGTACAACTCGGTCAGCTGCACCAGGGGGCGCAGGTGGCGTTCGCCATTGGCGAACAGGCGCTGCCCGGCCTCGGCCACGGTGCAGTGATGGCGGATGGCGGTCATGCTGTCCTGCAGGGCGCGGCGGCCCCGGGCATGCATGTGCACGTCACCGGCAGCCACCGCCGGAATACCCAGCCCGGCGGCCAGGGCCAGTTGCTGGTGCAGGCGCAGCCCGTCGTCGGCGCCGCGGTGCAGCTCCACCGCCAGCCACAGGCGGTCGGCGAAGCGCTCGCGCAGCCATTCGCCTGTGGTCAGGTCATGCTCGTCACCCTCGGGCAGCCACAGGGCCAGCAGGCCGTCCAGCGCGGTGTCGAAGTCCTCGCGCAACAACCGGTAGGCGCCCTTCTCCGCCCGTCGCCGGCCCAGGGTGATGAGCCGGCACAGGTGCTGGTAGCCGGCCAGGTCCTGGGCCAACAGCACCAGCTTGGGGCCGTCATGCAGGCGCACTTCACTGCCGACGATCAGCGCCAGCTCCACGGCCCTGGCCGCCTGCCAGGCGCGGACGATGCCGGCCAGGGTGCACTCGTCGGTGATCGCCAGGGCCCGGTAGCCCTGCTGGCGCGCCCGCTCGAACAGCTCCCGGGCGCTGGAGGCGCCACGCTGGAAGCTGAAATTCGACAGGCAGTGCAGCTCGGCATAACCCTGGGGCGTGCTCATGCGAACCAGCCCTGCAGCCACAAGGGGCCGTCCTCACCGAGGTTGCGGTAGGCCCAGGCATACAGCCCGGCCGGGGTTTGCACCCGGTAGTAATCGCGGCGCACATCGCCGCCGTCCCACCAGCCGGATTCGATCCGCTCGGCGCCGGTCAGCAGCGTCACCCCCACCCCGGGCAAGGCCTGGGGTTCGGCCAGCAACCAACCCGGACGCGGCGCCGCCAGGGTCGGCACGGGCTTCGACGCGCTGTCCAGGCGCCAGGCGCATTCGGGGCGGTGGTCGGCCTCGGCCGCAAGGCTGCGCACCGCGCCATCGCCCAGGCGCGCACGCAAGCGCTCGCGCAGTTGCTCCCAGGGCTGGTTCTGCTGCGGGCGCGGGTCGAACAGTTCGCTGTGCTGCGGCACGAAGGCCGGCAGGTCGTCGGCCAACAGGCGCAGGTTGCGCACCGGTGCGCCCAGTTGCAATTGCTCGAGGCGGCCGCGGGCCAGTTCGAAGAGCATCAGCGGGTCGCGCTCGGCCGCCAACAGGCCGACCGCCACGCAGGTGTCCGGCCCCTCGGCGTGCTCCAGGTGCAGGGTAAAGCGTTGCACGCCACAGTCGCGGCCGGCCAGGAAGGCGGCCAGGTCGTTGATCAGCCGGCGCAGCGGAAACAGCAGGGCCTGGTGCGATTCGACATCGAAGTTCAGCTCCAGGCGAGCATCGAATCGATCGGGCGGCAGGTAGAAGGCCAACGCCATGGGCCGCACGCCCAGCAGGCGATCCAGGTGCAGCTGCACGGCGGCGGCAAAGCGCCGGGCCAGGGCCTCGCGTGGCAGCGCCATGACCTGGCCGAGCCGGCGCAGGCCCATGCGCGCAAAGGCGCTGGCCGCCTCTGCCGGCAGACCGACCCGCTCGATGGGCAGTTGTTCGAGGGCGACGCGGGTCTGCTCGGGGTCATCGAGCGCCAGGCCATCGTGACAGTTGGCGAGCATGCGCGCCGCCACCGGGTTGCTGGCCAGGACGATACGGTGGCGAAAGCCCAGGGCCCGCAGCTCCGCGCGCAAACGCGCCTCGAACGCAGGCCACGGCCCGAACAGGCCCAGGCTGGACTCGACCTCCAGGAGCAGCACCCGCGGGTAATGCAGGCTGACCTGGGAACTGAAGCGATAGGCCCAGGCGGCGAGCAGTTGCTGCAACGGCTCGATGGCCGCCGGGTCATGTTCGACGCAGGTGAAGTGCCCGGCCAGCGCCTGGGCCGTGGTCAACGGCTGGCCGGCGCGCAGGCCGAGGGCGGCCGCGGCCGGGTTGACCGCCTGCAGCACCCGGCGCTGGGCCGGGCCGCTGAGCAGCACCAGCGGTTCGTCGGGGTCGTCGCGGCCACGCAGCACGGCGTCGAGCGCCAGCTGCGGCAGCAGGATACAAGCCCAGAGCATGGCCCATCAGCCTCGCCCGGGGCAGGCAATGGGCGCGGCCGGGGCAAGCCCGCCACGGCACTTGAGCACCCGCCACTGGGCCGGGCGCGCATCCACGGCAATGCGCAGCGCCGCTGGCGAAGGGTTCAGCGCCGCCTGCTGCGGGCGACAGGCGAAGGCCAGGGTCTGGCCGCTTTCGGCGGCCACCTGCAAGCGGCGCAAGGCACGGTCGTCGGCCTTGTGCGGCCAGCACAGCACCGCGCCGCAACTGCCCGAGCGCAGGCACTGTTCGGCAGCCCAGAGCACCTCGGCCGGCGCCGCCTGCACCAGGCTCAGCTGGCGCAGGTCGACGCCGGCGGCCTGCCAGGCCGGTGCGTAGGGAATGAACGGTGGCGCAACCAGCACCACCCGCTCGCCGCTGGCGGTCAGCCGCGCCAGGCTCGGCCAGAGCAACTGCAACTCGCCACAGCCTTCGGCGGCCAGCAACAGCTCGGTGAGGGCGCCGGCTGGCCAGCCCCCGCCCGGCAGCGCCGCATCCAGCGCCGCATGGCCGGTGGGCTGCAGGCCCTGGGGCCGAGCCTGGGGGCGACCCTTCCAGACCCGCTGCTGGTCCAGCAGGCCGTCGAGGCTGAGCACCGCGCCCATCAGCCGCGCCTCACCAGGCCGCAGAACACGCCTTCGATGACGAAGTCCTGGCCGGGGCCGACCTCGATCGGCGCATAGGCCGGGTTGCGTGGCAGCAGCCGGTACTGCCCGGAGCCGAGTCGTTCGAAACGCTTGATGGTCACCTCGCCGTCGAGGCGGGCGACGATGATCTGCCCGTCACGGGCCTCGGCCTGCTGGCGAATGCCGACCAGGTCACCGTCGAGAATGCCGTCGTCGATCATCGAGTCGCCGCGCACCTTGAGCAGGTAGTCGGGCGAGCGGCTGAACAAGTGGGCATCGAGCATCAGTTGCTCATGGATATCGACGTCCGGGCCGATCGGCCGGCCGGCCGCCACCTGGCCCAGCACCGGGATCTCCAGCACCTCGGGCCGGCGCAGCGCCCCGGCCAGGCGAATGCCCCGCGCCTGGTTGGGCGTGACCTCGATGAAGCCGGCCTCGCACAGGGCCTGGATATGCTTGCGCGCCACGCTGCGCGAAGCGAAACCGAAGGCCGTGGCGATGTCGGCCAGGCTCGGCGGCTGGCCATGGTCGGCGATGCGCTCGCGGATGAAGGCGAGGATGGCGTTGCGTTTGGGCGATAATCTGTTCATGGAGTACATTTGTACTCTTTTCCGTGCGCACTGACCAGCCCCCTCGATCGGGTTATGATCAGCGGCCCTTGCCTGGATGCCCGCAATGCTTGAAGCCCTGCTGTTCGACCTCGACGGAACCCTGACCGATACCGACAGGCTCCACCTGCTGGCCATGCAACAGCTGCTGCGCGAAGACGGCCGGGAACTGACCGAAGCGCAGTTCGACGCCCACATCAGCGGCCGGGCCAACGCCGAACTGTGCCGCTACCTGTTCCCCGACCGCCCGCTGGCCGAGCACCTGCTGTTCGCCGATCGCAAGGAAGCGCGCTTTCGCGCCCTGTCGCCCAGCCTCGAACCCACCGCCGGACTGCTGCGCCTGCTCGCCCATGCCGAGCAACGCGGCATCGGCATGGCCGTGGTCACCAATGCCCCACGGGCCAATGCCGTGCATATGCTGGCGGCCATGGGCCTGGAGGGACGCTTCGGGCACGTGCTGGTGGCCGAGGAACTGCCCCGGGCCAAGCCCGATCCGCTGCCCTACCTCACCGCGCTTGAGCGCCTGCAGGCCCCGGCGCCCCATGCCCTGGCCTTCGAGGATTCGGTACCGGGGGTAACCGCCGCCAGCCGCGCCGGAGTCTTCACCGTCGGTCTGTCCACCAGCCAGGCGCCCGAAGCCCTGCTCGAGGCCGGGGCGCAGCTGGTGGTGGCGGATTTCGAGGATGCGCGCCTGTGGGCGCTGATCGAACGGATGTCCGTGTAGCCTGCGCTACTTGCCGGTCCCCTGCCCGATCAGCACGCCGTCGAGTGTCTGCCCGTAGAGGTTGACCCCGTCGTTGGCGTGGTACTTGAGACGGGTTTTCTCGACCGAACCGTCCACCAGGCGCGGGTCCTGGGGCCGTTCATGGCGGTTGATGAAAGCAGCGACATCCCAGGCCTGCTGGTCGCTCAGGCTGCCGGGCTTGCCCAGGGGCATGTTGTATTTGATGAAGGAAGCGGCGGTGTTGATCCGGTGCATGCCGGCCCCCCAGTTGTACGAGTCCTTGCCCCAGAGCGGCGGCATCACATAGTCCTGGGCCACTTTCTGGCCCTGGCCTTCGGCGCCATGGCAGATCGCGCACTGCTGCTGGTAGACCTGCTCGCCGCGCTTGAAGTCATAGCCTTGCGCGGGCTGCGGCACCTCGGGATAGCCCCGCCCCGGCGTTTCCACGCCAATGGGCGCCTTGCTCGCCAGCCAGTAGGCATAGACCGACAGCGCGGTCATCTGCGGGCTGTCGGCGGCCGGTGGCGTGCCGTTCATGCTGAACTGGAAGCAGCCCTGGATACGCTCGGCAAAGGTGTTGACCTTGTCGTTTTTCTTGCGATAGGCCGGGTACATGGGGTACGCGCCCCAAAGCGGCGCCGAATTGCCCAGGCGGCCCTGGTCCAGGTGGCAGTTGCTGCAGTTCAGGCCGTTGCCGACCTTGTCCGGCATCAGCCGACGGGTGTCGACGAACAGCGCGTGGCCCTGGCGAACCATCTTTCCGAAGGCATTGTCCGGCAGTTCGCTTTCCGCCGGCGGAACGAAAGCCGGCGCGCTGCCGGCGGCCGGCACCTGCAGTTGCGACTGGTCGTCCATGGCAATGGGGGCGGCCTGGGCATTGCCCAGGGCCAGGGACAAGACACCGAAAATCATCAGTTTCATGGCTTGCCTCCCTGGCTGGCGGGGCTGGCGAAATAGTTGGCCACCGCCTTGATTTCCTCATCGCTCATGGCCTTGGCCACGCCCACCATCAGCTGGTTCGGATCGTTCTGGCGGCTACCGTCGCGCCAGGCATTGAGCTGTGCCACCAGGTAGGCAGCAGGCTGATGGGCCAGCGGCGGGAAGTGCTCGCCCACCCCGACACCACCCGGGCCGTGGCATTGCACACAGCCTGGCAGCTGGCGGCTCCAGTCGCCGTACAGGGCCAGTTTTTCGGTGGCATCGCTGGCCATCTGTTGCCGGCGGGTATCGGCCACAGGCTCGGCGGGCATGGCCGCCAGGGTGGCGGTGACCGCCTGGATTTCCTCATCGCTGAGGGCCTTGGCCAAAGGTTCCATGATCGGGTTCTTGCGACTGCCGTCACGAAAATCGTGCAGTTGCTTGCTCAGGTAGGCTGCGGGCAACCCGGCCAGGCGCGGAAAACCGGCGGCGGCCATGCCCTTGCCGTCGGCGCCATGGCACCCCAGGCACGCCATGGCGGCGGGGTTCTGCCCGCCCTGGCTGAAGACTTTCTGGCCATCTGCGGCATGAACGGCACCTGCTGAGCACAGCAGCAGGCTACTGATCAGGATGCGATCCAGTGGGATCATCACGGACTCCATTCTCTTGTTATAAGCTTAGACTTATTGTTTATAAGCCTATGGATAGTAGGCCTAGCTGTCCTGAGCTACAACAACGAAAATGGCAACTTGCCAGCTGAAACGGTTGACTCGGCTGATGAACAGACGGCCTCAGCCGGAAATGCAAACGGTCGCTGCCGTCTTCACATCACCCAGGCGCAGCGGGAAGTTGTTCAAGCGCTCGTACAGCTTGATGCTGCTGCCGCTACCTCGCTCATTGATGTCCACCACGGCGGCAGGCCCGTCACCGACCTTTTGTGGTACCACCAGGCGCACGCCGCCTTCATGAAAGGGTTCGACCGTCAGCGGACCACGGGATTCAGCCAGTTGCTGCTGTACGCAATCGGCGTACTCCTTGGGCTTCTTGCCGGAAATGACGCTCATGGTTTCCGGCGTACTCTCCAGTTCCGACACACTGGCACACCCGCCCAGCGTGACTGCCAACGCTGCTACAACCCACTTCATCAAGCTACACCTCCACCACGGAAAAAGACTCAGACCGCGTCCGGGCCATTTTGCTCCCTGGATTGGCAGATTTATCGCGGATCCGCCACGAAGGGCGACAGCGCAACCATCGAATCTGGTATCGTTTTAGTTTGCCCGAAAGATCCATTGCGGAGAGCAACATGAAATTCGTACACCAGCGCGAACACCTCAACGAAGACGACATCGTCGTCATCGAGTGTTCCCAGCGCTGCAACATCCGCCTGATGAACGACGCCAACTTCCGCAGCTTCAAGAACGGCGGCCGTCATACCTACCACGGCGGTGCGTTCGACCGTTTTCCGGCGAAGATCACCGTGCCCAGCACCGGGTTCTGGAACATCACCATCGACACCGTCGGCCCCAGGGCGCTGTCGGCCGTGACCAAGCCGACCTTCACCCACAAGATCAAGATCATCCGCCGTTCGTCGTCGAAATTGAGATAAGCCCATGGACCAGACCACCAAGTACGTCATCAAGTACAAGCTCGACGGCGAACGCCGTTTCGACTTCGCCCAGCTCAGCAGCGATGCGCCGGAGCAGGTCCGCGCCGCCCTGGAAAAACTGCACGGCGAAGATGCCCGCAAGATCACCGACGTCAAGGTGAGCAAGGCCCTGTAACCACCCCGCACAAGGAACCCAGGCATGAGCCGATGGCCGGATACCCGTCTTCTTGATCTGTTCGGCATTGATGTGCCGATCCTGCAGGCGCCCATGGCCGGTGCCACCGGTTCGGCCATGGCCATCGAGGTCAGCAATGCCGGCGGCCTGGGTTCCCTGCCTTGTGCAACCCTGAGCCTCGAACAGATCCGCGCCGAGCTGCAGACCTTCAGGCAGGCCAGCAACGGCCCGCTGAATGTCAATTTCTTCTGCCATACCCCGCCACAACCCGACCCGGCCCGGGCCGCGGTCTGGAAACAGGCGCTCAAGCCTTACTATGACGAACTGGGTGCCGACTTCGAGGCGCCCACGCCGGTCTCCAACCGTGCGCCGTTCGACGACGCCAGTTGCCAGTTGGTCGAAGCCTTCAAGCCCGAGGTGGTCAGTTTTCACTTCGGCCTGCCCGAAGCGAGCCTGCTGGCGCGGGTCAAGGCCACCGGCGCCAAGGTGATCTCCAGCGCCACCACGGTCGAAGAGGCCCTGTGGCTGGAGCGCAACGGCTGCGACGCGATCATCGCCATGGGCTGTGAAGCCGGCGGCCATCGCGGGATGTTCCTCAGCACCGACCTCAACAGCCAGGTCGGCACCTTCGCGCTGGTGCCGCAAATCGTCGATGCCGTGCAGGTGCCGGTGATTGCCGCCGGCGGCATCGGCGACCATCGCGGTATCGTCGCCGCCCTGGCCCTGGGCGCCTCGGCGGTGCAACTGGGCACCGCCTACCTGTTCTGCCCAGAGGCCAAGGTGTCGGCCTTTCATCGCCAGGCCCTGCACAGCGCCCGGGAAAGCGACACGGCCCTGACCAACCTGTTTACCGGTCGCCCGGCCCGCGGCATCACGACGCGGATCATGGATGAACTGGGCCCGATGAGCGAACTGGCGCCCCACTTCCCCCTGGCCGGCGGTGCACTGATGCCCCTGCGGGCGATCAGTGAACCGCGCGGCAACAGCGACTTCAGCAATCTCTGGGCCGGGCAGGCGCTACGCCTGGGCCGGGGCCAGTCGCTGTCGGCCTTTGAACTGACGCGCAAACTGGCGGCCGACACCCTCGCCCAGCTCAAGCGCTGAAGCAGCACTTCCCGTCTGTCGGGTTATCGCTATATAGTTGCGTATATAACGATAACCCTCAGTCCCTGGAGCTGTGTTTCATGAGTACGTGCGCACCCCGTTTCGCCCTGGCCGCCCTGGCCACTTTCATGACCTTCAACAGTGCCTGGGCCGATGAGGTCCAAGTGGCGGTCGCGGCCAACTTCACCGCGCCGATCCAGGCCATTGCCAAGGATTTCGAGAAAGACACCGGGCACAAGCTGGTCGCCGCCTATGGCGCCACCGGGCAGTTCTACGCGCAGATCAAGAACGGCGCGCCGTTCGAAGTCTTCCTCGCCGCCGACGACAGCACTCCGGCCAAGCTGGAAAGCGAAGGCGACAGCGTCAAGGGCTCGCGCTTCACCTATGCCATCGGCACCCTGGCCCTGTGGTCGGCCAAAGACGGCTATGTCGATGACAAAGGCGAAGTCCTCAAGCACAACGCCTTCAAACACCTCGCCATCGCCAACCCCAAGGCCGCCCCCTATGGCCTGGCCGCTACCCAGGTGCTGGACAAGCTCAAGTTGACCGACGCTACCAAGGCCAAGATCGTCGAGGGCCAGAACATCACCCAGGCCTATCAGTTCGTCTCCACCGGCAATGCCGAGCTGGGCTTCGTGGCCCTGTCGCAAATCTACAAGGACGGCAAGATCAGCCAGGGTTCGGCCTGGATCGTCCCGGCCAGCCTGCATGAGCCGATCAAGCAGGATGCGCTGATCCTCAACAAGGGCAAGGACAACCCGGCGGCCAAGGCACTGGTCGACTACCTCAAGGGGCCGAAGGCCGCTGCGGTGATCAAGTCCTACGGGTACGAAATCTGATGCCATTGGATGCCAGCGACCTGGGTGCCATCTGGCTGACCTTCAAACTGGCCAGCCTGACCACCCTGATCCTGTTGCTGGTCGGCACCCCCATCGCCTGGTGGCTGGCGCGCACGCGCTCCTGGCTACGCGGGCCGGTGGGCGCGGTGGTGGCCCTGCCGCTGGTGCTGCCACCGACGGTCATCGGCTTCTACCTGTTGCTGGCCCTGGGGCCCAATGGCTGGATCGGCCAGACCACCGAGGCGCTGGGGCTGGGCACGGTGGTGTTCAGCTTCAGCGGCCTGGTGATCGGCTCGGTGATCTATTCCATGCCCTTTGTGGTACAGCCGCTGCAGAACGCCTTCAGCGCCATTGGCGAGCGGCCGCTGGAAGTGGCGGCGACCCTGCGCGCCACGCCCTGGGACAGCTTCGTCCATGTCGTGCTGCCCCTGGCCCGCCCCGGTTTCATCACTGCCAGTATCCTGGGCTTTGCCCACACCGTGGGTGAGTTCGGCGTGGTACTGATGATCGGCGGCAATATTCCCGACAAGACCCGGGTGGTTTCGGTACAGATCTTCGACCATGTCGAGGCCATGGAATACCTGCAGGCGCACTGGCTGGCCGGGGCCATGCTGGTGTTCTCCTTCCTCGTGCTGCTGGCGCTGTACTCCAGCCGCAGTGGCAAGTCGGCCTGGAGCTGAGCCATGCACAAGATGATCCATGCCCGCCTCAAGGTCAGCCGTGACGACTTCGAACTGGACGTCGACCTGCAATTGCCAGGGCGCGGCATCAGTGCCTTGTTCGGCCACTCCGGTTCCGGCAAGACCACCTGCCTGCGCTGCCTGGCCGGGCTGGAGCGCGCCCCCGAGGCCTATATCGAAGTCAACGGGCAGATCTGGCAGGACTCGCGGCGCGGGCATTTCCTGGCCCCGCATCTGCGCCCGGTCGGCTATGTGTTCCAGGAGCCCAGCCTGTTCCCGCACCTTTCGGTACACGGCAACCTGACCTTCGGCTGGCGGCGGATCGCCCCACAGGCACGCAAGGTCAGCCTGGACCAGGCCTGTGCGCTGCTGGGCATCGAACACTTGCTCGAACGCAAGCCCGCTACCCTTTCCGGGGGTGAAGCGCAACGGGTGGGTATCGCCCGCGCCTTGCTCAGCAGCCCGCAACTGCTGTTGATGGACGAACCCCTGGCGGCCCTCGACGGCCCGCGCAAGCGCGAGATCCTGCCTTACCTGGAGCGCCTGCACGACGAGTTGGAGATCCCGCTGGTCTACGTCAGCCATGCCCAGGATGAAGTGGCCCGGCTGGCCGACCACCTGGTATTGCTGGAGCAGGGCAAGGTCCAGGCCAGCGGCCCGATTGCCGCCACCCTCGCCCGCCTCGACCTGCCCCTGGCCCAGGGCGATGATGCCGGGGTGATCATCGAGGGCCGGGTCAGCCGTTACGATCCGCACTACCAGCTGCTTGGCCTGCAATTGCCGGGCAGCGACCTCGAACTGCGCCTGGCCCACGAACCGCTGGCCCTGGGCACCGCCCTGCGACTCAAGGTACAGGCCCGGGATGTCAGCCTGAGCCTGGCCACGGAGGCCCACTCGAGCATCCTCAACCGTTTGCCGGTCAGGGTCAGCGGCTACCGGCCGGCCGACAACAGTGCCCACGTACTGGTCAGCCTCGATGCCGACGGCAGTGTGCTGCTGGCCCGGATCACCCGCTACTCGGCCGATCAGCTGGGCCTGCACAACGGCCAGCAACTGGTGGCGCAAATCAAGTCGGTGGCGCTGCTGGGCTGAGCTCATCGGGCCTGGAATGACGTCGCAAACGTTAAACTCGACGCGATTGCTGGGCAGAGGCACTACCGCAAACGTTAAACCTGGCGTTGTTCCCCCGGGCTTGCAGCCCCCGCAAAAGGGATCCAAAAGTTCCTAAGTCTGCTGATTTGCACAGAAATTTCCCATATTCGTTCAACCCCCCTATGCTTGCGGGTGTTGGCAGCATTCGCTGCTGTGCAGCGCTCGATCGCCCGCACGGGCACCTGCGACTAAAGACTCTCAACAGAATCTGTGTTCGGGGGAATTAATATCCCGCGAAAGCGTCTTTAATGAAGGAAAAGAGGGATGCGCACTGCGTGTTCCTGGCTGCTGCGGACACGGCCTGCAGGGCAACTTACAACACCAAGGAGAAATACATGCTGATACTCACCCGCAAGGTTGGCGAAAGCATCGTCATCAACGATGACATCAAAGTCACCATTCTGGGCGTTAAAGGTATGCAAGTGAGGATCGGCATCGATGCACCCAAAGATGTCCAGGTGCACCGCGAAGAGATTTTCAAACGCATCCAGGCCGGTAGCCCGGCTCCGGAAAAAGGAGATGAGCACCACGAGTGACGCCCGCTGATTGCACGACGCACGGATGCGCTTGACGCTGAGCACCCCGGCCCTGCTGGCCGGTCGCACTGCTGTCAAGGCAACTCGGGGGCGCCGACCAGTTCCTTGACCTTGGCAATCAGTTGCTCGATGTCGAAGGGCTTGTCGAACACCGCGACGAACAGGTCCGGATTGTCCCGCCCCTCATGAGCCTGGGCCCCGCTCATCAGCATCAACGGCAGACTCTGCAATTGCAGTTCCTCGCGAATCCTGCGCGCCAGTTCCACCCCGTTGAGCTGCGGCATCATGTAGTCGGTGATTACCAGCTCCACCCGTTTTTCCTTGAGAAAATCCAGGGCCTTCTGCCCATTGCTGGCCGTTTCCACCGCAAAACCCACGTCTTCCAGGGCATAGCTCAGGATGTCGGCGATCAGGTATTCGTCGTCGACCACCAGAATCGTGCTCATGACCACGACACCTGCAGGCTCACGCGCCCGGCACCGGCGCCGCGGTACCGGACAGCACCGCCGTGGCCTGGGTGAAGGCCTTCTTCAGGTCGATGCCCTGGCCGCTGATGATCAGCTCCAGCAACGCCGGGTCGTAGTGACTGTCGCGTACCTTGAGGATCGACAGCATGCGCTTGAGCTCCGACTCCAGTTCGACAAAGCGCATCAGCAGCAGGTTATCGACGATGCTCGACAGGTCGGGCGCCGGGGCATTGATCTCCGAGCCGAAGATATCGCGCATCTCCCAGGTCGCCAGCACGGTTACATCACGGGCGCGCAGTTCACCGGTCAGGGCGCGGAAGAACTCGTTCAGCCGCGCCGGGTTGGTCGCCAACCGGGCAAAAGCCCCCAGGCTGTCGATCAGCACCCGGCGAATGCCGTGCTGCTGCACCATGTGCAACAAGCGCGCACCGACCTCATCGAGCAGCCCTTCGGTGGTCGGCTGCCAGGCGATATGCAGCGCCCCAGCCTGCTCCATGGCCGCAAAGTCGTGGCCCAGGGCTGCCGCCTTCAGACGCAGGCGCGGGGGTGTCTCGTAGAAACCGAAGTGCAGCCCGGGCTCGTCGACCGTAGCACCCGCCAGGAAACTCACCCCCAGGGACGTCTTGCCAATGCCCGAGGGCCCGATGGCCAAGGTCATCGATGAACCGGGCAAGCCGCCGTCCAGCAGTTCATCGAGGGCAGGCACGCCGCTGCCGACCCGCGTCAGTTCGGCGCTGCCCCAATGGCTTGGGCGACTGTAGAGCGACTCCAGGCGTGGGTAGACCACCAGCCCATCGCCGGTGATTTCATACTCATGCAGCCCCGCCAAGGTATCGCTGCCTCGGGTCTTGCGCAACTGGATGGCGCGCACCGAACGGCTGCCCACCCGTTCTTCGCCCAGCTCGATCACGCCATCGACCATGGTGTGCTCGGGGCTGCCGTCATCCAGCCTTGAGCTGGTGAGGAACAGCACGGTGCAACCGGCAAATGCCGCATGCCCCTGTAACTCGGCAATGAACTTCTTGGTATCGAGCGAAGTTTCGGCGCGCGAACGGGCGGTGAGCAAGCCGTCGACGATCAACAGCGAGGCCTGGTGCCGGTTGATCTCCCCTCGCAACAGCTTGACCACCTGATCCAGGCCCTCGCGTTCCAGTGTGTCGAACGCACTGACGAACTGGATCTGGTCGCCGACCAGCTGCGGGTCGAAGAAACTCAAGGTCGAGAGGTACTGGAACAAGCGTTCGTGGGATTCGCTCAACATGGTGGCGACCAGCACCCGCCCACCCTGCCCGACATGATGGAAGGCCAGCTGGTTGGCCAGAATGGTCTTGCCCGAGCCCGGCCGCCCCTGGACGATGTAGGAGGCGCCGACGATCAGCCCGCCCTTGAGCAGGGCGTCCAGGCCGCTGATACCGCTGGCAAGACGCTTGAGCTGTTCCACGTTTGCGCGTACCTGTTCAATGGGGTGAAACAGGGGCCGGTTCGAAAGCCGGCAAGTACAGGGTCATGCAGGTGCCCTGGCCAGGCGTGCTGGACACTCGCACGGCACCATTACTCTGCTTGGCAAAACCATAGACCTGGCTCAACCCCAGTCCGGTTCCCTTGCCGAAGGCCTTGGTGGTGAAAAAAGGTTCGAAGATCCTTGGCAACACCTTGGCGTCGATGCCATGGCCGTTGTCACTGATATCGAGGCGCACGAAGTCGCCGTGCAGGTCCTCGACCTCGCCATCGAACCGGCAGTTGCTGGCCAGCAGTTCGATCACGCCCTCTTCGCCAACGGCGTCGCGGGCGTTGAAGATCAAGTTGAGCAAGACCATCTGCAACTGCCCGCCATCGACCTCGACATCCCGCAGGTCGTCATCGAAGCGGATCTGCAACTCGACCCCTCTGGGCAGTGCCTGCCCGATCAACAGTCGAATCGAATCGGTCAGTGCCGGCAACTGGATGCGCGCGGTCTTCAGTGCCTTCTGTCGGGCAAAACTGAGTAATTGCTGGGTCATCTGAGTGCCACGCTCACCGGCATCGAGCACGTGTTCGAGCAAGCGCCGGACGCGCTGCGGGTCCCGGCTGTTGAGGGCCAGCCGCGCCGAGCCGATGATGATCGTCAGCAGGTTGTTGAAGTCATGGGCCACGCCGCCGCTCAGTTGGCCGAGGGCTTCGAGCTTCTGCGCCTGGAACAGTTGCGCGCGCATGGCATCGAGTTGCTGGGCGGCTTCACGGCGGTCGGTGATGTCACGGGTGATTTTCGCCAGGCCGATGATCTCGCCATCCGACGCGCGGATCACATCCATCGCCGTCAGGGCCCAGAAGCGCGTGCCGTCCTTGCGCATGCGCCAGCCCTCGTCCTGGGCGACCCCAGTGCTCAAGGCCCGCTGCAGCAGCCAGTCCGGCTTGCCTTCGGCACAGTCTTCCTCGGTGAAGAACAGCGAGAAATGCTTGCCGATCACCTCCTCGGCGCGCCAGCCCTTGATCCGTTGTGCACCGGCATTCCAGGACACCACATGACCACCGGGATCGAGCATGTAGATCGCATAGTCCACCACGGCCTGCACCAGTTGCTCGTAGCGACTGTCGTGCATGGCGTGCATCGTTGAACGCTCGGTAGAACCCATGGTCGCTCCACGCGAATCGCAGACGTAATCAAGAATAGACAGCATACGCTGCTTGCGATTCCCCGGGAGGGCGAATGCGGGCAGTGAAGTGCGGCGCACGGTTGACTCAAATATAACGATGAGTTATAAAGATCGCTTGATTGCGAGAGGCATGGATACAACGGCCAACCCCGATCAAGTGCGAGTGTGGTGGAATTGGTATACACAGCAGACTTAAAATCTGCCGGCGTGAGCCTTGCGGGTTCGAGTCCCGCCACTCGCACCATCTTCTGTGAAAAGGCGCCTTTATGGCGCCTTTTTGCTACCTGTCATTTTTGCCAGGTCGCCCGGCGCGCAAAGGCCATCACCTGCTGCTAAGGTGAAATTGCCCCACTACAGAGGAAGGCAGCCATGCGCTATACCCTGTTCGACAACCAGCGCGATGTGATCATCCTGCTGGCGCGCATTCTCTTGATGATCCTGTTCGTCATGTCCGGCTGGAGCAAGATGACCGGCTTCGACGGCACCGTGAACTACCTGACCTCACTAGGCGCCCCCATGCCCATGGTGGCTGCCGTGGTTGCCGTGGTCATGGAGTTCTTCGTTGCCATCCTGCTGATCGTCGGTTTCTACACCCGGCCACTGGCGTTTCTGTTGGCCTTGTTCGTGATCGGGACGGCGGTCATCGGCCATCCGTTCTGGACCATGGAGGATCCGGCACGCGCGGCCAACAGCACACAGTTCTTCAAGAACCTGAGCATTTGCGGAGGGTTGCTATTGCTGTCGATCACCGGCGCGGGGCGCTTCTCGGTGGATGGGCGCTAGACAGTCGATTGCAGTAGGAGCAACTGGCCTTGTAGGAGCGGGCTTGCCCCGCGATCGCAGTGTGTCAGACACATCGCATCGCGGGGCAAGCCCGCTCCTACCATCGATCACAGGTCATCGTACAGATCGACGCCCTCATCCCAATCCACATCGTCCAGGTCATCAGCCCCTTCGTCATCATCGACAGGATCGAACATCGGGTCGGCCTCATCCTGCATCGATGGGTCGACGTCATAGAACTCATGATCGAGCAAGTGATCGTGTTCGGGTTCGTGAATATCCGGCTCGTCGTTCATTTTCGGATCCTGCGGGAGCATGGGGCAAAAAGGGACGCCTGTATAAGCCCCGGGTCGCCGCACGTCAAGACGCTACAACCTGCGCCAGGCCCTTCATTCCTTGCGCAGCAGCGCCGCATTGGCCTGGCGGACCATATCCACCCATTCGCTGACGCTGACCGAACCGGATTGCTCCAGCCGCTGCGCAGCCATCAGCGCCTCATCGTACGCCGTCTCCGGCAGTGCACCTTCGCCAAGGAACCTGATGCGCCATTGCAGAATCGCCGCAGCCCCTTTCACTTGATCCATCTCCATCCCCAACCTGCGCGGATAACGGGCAGCAACCGGTGTTGCGCCCAAGCGGCGGCGAGATTACACGAGCGCAAACCATATGAGAATAGTTTGCATTCGTTTTGGAATTGGAGGCGACGAACTCGACGATCAACGAAAAATGCTAATCCAGCGCACCGCTCAGCACCTCGTAAATGATACCGGTGGCGATGGTCACCAGGATCAGGTCTACGCCCGCCTGCTGCCATTGATAGCCATCGTAGTGCGGCAACCGATCGATCAACCTGCCATCGAGCTTTTTCGCAATGCCTGGTGGCAGTGGCTTGCCCCTTGCCAGGTTCTTCCGGATGCCCGGCGGCAATGCGGTGCCCGGGCTCCAGTAGTCGGGGTAACGGGTCAGTATGCTGAGTACACTGCCACGATCGATGCCCGGACCATGGCTGAAGTCGCTGTGGTCACTACCCTGCCCTTTCCCCGGGTTGCCCTGATTGCCATGGCTCTGGGCCTTGTGCGAGTTTCCCTTGCCGTTTCCCTGGCCATTGCCCGGGTCGGCCAAGGCGGTGGCCGAAGATGCGACGACGGCGACGCTGGCAAGCATTGCGATCAATGATCTGAATTTCAACATATCCATACTCTGTGAACAGGGAACACCACCTCCAATATAGAGGTTTTTACGCCAGAAAATTCACGGAGTGAAGGACCTGCGCGCCAGCTCATGAGGTTTCACGAACACCAGCGCGGCAGTTCGAGGGGCGATCCGTGCATGTATCAGACGCCGTTCCTGGCCATGCAGAGCTGATCAAACGTCGATGAAGTCCGGTTCCTGGTCGATGGCCAATTCCTCCGCCAGCGCTTTTTGTGTCGCAAAGCCGTAATTGATGTAGAGGTCAAGTACGGTAAGGCCCGGCGCGCCTTCATGAAACTCGACACAACGCTTCAAGGCATGCTTGATGGCCCCAAGGGCGCGAATGTGATCGGCAGTTTCCAGCCCGTCAGTTTGCAGGATGCGCTGCTCGATGGCTTCTACCGCCGAGAGCTTCTCCCGCGCGGCTTTCAGGCTGCTATCGCCAGTTTCGGAGATCTTCGCCCACCCATGGTCGACTATTGGATTTTTCATTCCAGCTCCTTTGTCCGGCCCCATGCCGGTTATTGGTTAATAGTCCATCCCACCCCAAATTGCCACCATGGAGCATGCGCACTGGCCGCCACGGCGCCAAGGCAAGGCACGCTGGAAGGCACAACCGCCCAGCACTGATATCGCCAGCTCGCTGCTACGCTTACCCAAGCGCCAGATGAACGGCCCAGCGCCGATGCGGGCCGCTCGTTTGGCCGGCATGGCAGGTACTCTTGCCTGCCATTGGGAGGCAGCATGAAACCGTTAAAGGTTGTTGTCTTGAGCGCATGCCTGTGTCTCGTCGGGGCAAGCGCTGCAATCGCTGATGAAGTGATTTCCCAGGAAGGTGACACCACGGTTGGATCTGGATTTGGTGCAGGCACGGGACTGCTGGTGGGTGGAGCGACAGGCGGCCCAATAGGGGCGCTGGTGGGGGCAGGAGCAGGATGGTTCATTGGATCGGGCGTGCAGTCGGTAACCGGGCAGCAAGAACACGCCTACACGGTGCGAAGCGACACCGGTGAAGTGACCACGGTGCGCACGCCCCATCAAACCTTTGCCGTCGGCCAGAAGGTCGAAATGAGTGGCATCAGGCTGCGCACCGCAACACCATAAGCCGTTCCCGATCCCTCCGTGAGGAAGCCCGCTTCGGCGGGCTTTTTGCCAGTTACGCCCCCGTCCTCGATTGCAAGGGCGTAACGACATCCTTTGAGGCAAGACGACTCAATGGTCGTTCTTGCTGGAGGACTCCATTGCGTGGCTCAAGCCCTTGGCATTGTGGTCACCCGGCGTAGTCCCGGAGACGGCAGTCGCCTTGGACAAGCCGCGGGTATCCTTGGAATGGGCGACACCGGAGGTGGTGGTGCCGTGTCCATTGTCGTCATTGCGGGTGCTGCCATAGTGCTTGCCGCTCACACCATGGTCACGCGTCGACCTGCCGGCGTGTTCAGCGCTCGTGCCCATGCCGTTGCTTTTCCCGGCATGGCCGCCAGCACCTGCGCCTGCGCCCTTGCCGCCACCATTTCCCCCACCGTGACCACCACCGTGACCGCCGCCACCACCGTGGCCGCCACCACCGCCACCACCGCCACCGCCACCGCCACCACCTTTGGCATAGGCCGAACCGATAGGCGAGAGGCCATCAGGTAATACAGCCGTTGTTCCTAGCACAAAAGCACAGGCAAACACGGCTACCAGGGTTTTCTTCATGATGAACACGCCTCCAGAAGGCGAGGGTTGGGATGCCTCTAGGACCGGTCTGGAGCCACTAAGTTCGGGGCTTGCCGACGAAATGCAGGCCCTGCCTGCAGGGGCGGCGAGGTCAGGATAACGACGTCGATCATCGATTGATCGTTCAGTCAGTGTGCTGGTAGATGAGATTGATTCCCCAAATCCGGGGAATCCGCTGGGCAAACTACCCAGGCAACTTTTCATCAAGGCTCGCCACCCCGGTACAGATAGATGGCCACAAGATCAACAACCAGTGCTATCACGACCGCCACCATCTCGAAGTAGTTCTCCAGGTCAATCACGACTCAGTCCCCCAGTGCGATCCGTTCCTGGAGACGAGCAATTTCCATTCCATTACTCAACCTGCGCCCTGTCCCCTGCGCTGGCCGAGTCAAAGGGAGCTTGGCGGCCACCTTTGACCCAAATCAAAACGCTGCGCGCAGTTCGCGAGACGATGGCTGACAGCAGGGAACGGATAGACCACAGGCCAACACCTTGAGCTCAAGGCAACGCCTTGGACTCAAGTGCACAGCACTGCATAAGGAGCCCCAGATGACCTCGTTGAACCACGTACTGGTTGCCACCGACTTGTCCACCTCTGCCCGCAACGCGGCAGAGCGCGCAGCACAATTGAGCAAGGCGCAGCATGCATCACTGGATCTGCTCTATGTCGCCAATCCAGCCCCCTTCGAGCGCCTCAAGCAGGTGGTGGCACCTGATGAAGACTTGTTGAAGCGCGCGCTCGAAACGGCAAAAGAGAAAATTCACGATCTGGCCGGCATGCTGTTCCAGCGTTATGACATCGCCTCCGGCACGCAGGTCGCGCCCGGCTCGGTGGTCACGGAAATCACCCGTGTAGTGCAGGACAAACGCATCGACCTGTTGGTCTGCGGGGCAAAGGGACAGAGCCTGGCCCGCCGCCTGCTGTTGGGCTCTACCGTCCAGAGAATGCTGAGCCGTATGCTCTGCCCCCTGCTGGTGGTCAAGCATGCACCGCGCGACGCGTACCGTACCCTGCTCGTCCCGGTAGATTTTTCGCCAGCATCGCTTCGCTCCATCGAACTTGCAAAATCCGTTGCTCCGCAGGCCGAGATCATCCTCCTGCACGTGTTCGAGGCCCCCTTCGAAGGCAGCATGCGGTTCGCCCATATCGATCAGGACACCCTCAACCACTACCGCAATGTCATCCGCAAGGACGCCGTGGAAAAGCTCGCGGCATTGAGCCAGGCCGCAGGGCTGGCCGATGCCCGGCAAATCGTGGTGCACGGCGACCCATCCTGGCGGATCGCCGAGAAGGAGCAGGAACTGGACTGCGATCTGATCGTGGTCGGCAAACAAGGTGAAAACGCTCTGGAAGAGCTACTGATAGGCAGCGTCACCAAGCATGTTCTCAACGAGTCCCAGTGTGACGTGCTGGTGTCGCTGTAAATAATGGGCCGTTTCGAGGACACTGTATGAGTGTCCTCGAGATGACCTCATGATCATTCGCCAAGCTATTGCCGCAGACCATCCGCTGTTGCTCGACATCTGGCTGCGCGCTGTTCGCGCCACTCACCATTTCCTGCAGGCGTCCGATATCGACGCACTGCTTCCCCAGCTACGCGATGTTTACTTGCCCGCTGTCGAACTGTGGGTCGCGGTAGATGCTGAAGACTGTCCGCTAGGCTTCATCGGGCTCGATCAAAGCCACGTGGAAATGCTCTTTATCGCCCCGGATCGCCACGGACAAGGCATAGGCCGTGCGCTACTGGATTACGCCCGCAGCGCGCGCACAACGATGAGCGTCGATGTAAACGAGCAGAATCCCCAGGCCGTGGGTTTCTATCTGCATTACGGATTTGTCCAGACCGGCCGCTCTGCCCTGGACGGCGAAGGCCGGCCATACCCGTTGCTGCACATGAGTTTGCCCGGCTAGCGCCCCCGCTGCAGCCCTTTCACTGAAGGAGCGCCCTGAGCTGCGGGGGAATCGCCACGACTGCTCGCGACTCTGGCGAAACGCACACCTGCGTCAGGCTCGCAACGAATGCCAGCACATCTGACGCAATACGCCCTTCGACTGAGAACGAGAATGAATGCTCCCCCACATTCGACACACTCACCTTGATTGTAAGCTCGTCGTCCCAGGTGACCGGATGCAGGAACTCCAGAGAAAACGCTCTTGCAGGAGGCAGTATATTGAAACCCATAAGGGTCCTGAGTCCTGGGCCATCCAGCCAGATACCCAGCGCCTCATGAACAGCCTCCAGCGCGAAATATGAAAACCTGGGCGTATAGACAATACCTTCAGGATCACAGTCGCCAAAAAGTACCTTTCTTTTAATAAAGACCGGGCTCGACATCACACCATTCCTTAGCAGTGAGGAAGAGACGCGACTGTAGAAGAGATTGTGAAAATGAGCAAAAGCATCCTGCGGCGACCACGGCCACGTCCACTGGTCAGCCAAGGGACGTGTATCGCGAAAACAAGCGTCTACTGGTGGTCATGCCCTCTGGCGCTACGAACAAGACGCCAAACGAGGTGTGCCGCCCATGAGAAGCCTCCAGAAGATCACCCAGCAGCGCCGCCGGCAGTTGCATGTTCATATGCCGCCCAGCGGATTGAAGGAGGCGGCTTATGGCAATGGACCAGGTAGAGCGCGATCGACGCCAGCGCAAGAAATCACTGTATCGCCGGCTGTAGCGCGAAAGCTGGATTCAGGGTATCGGCGCGAAGCTCTAAGAGCTGGCTATGAACAGTGATCAGCCCTTAGCGCTGTCTTCGGCAGCATCCGCTGCATGATCGGTTATCCGAGTCGGCCCGGCAGCTTCCGATCCCATGTAATACGACTTCAGCACCAACTGGCTGGTTTCGTATGCGCAGTATGCGCTGGTAGTGGATGCCACTGAGATAGCCAGCCCGAAAGCCACCATTAGTGTTCTGTTGCTCATCTGGCGCTCCTGCCAATCGAAAAAAAGTGCGGACCTTACCTAACCACGCCTCTGTGCGCCACCCCAATAGACGGATGGCGCCTGGAGCGCCCTGTGCCCACAGCAATCGACCTGTTGCCGGCCTCAGAGGATGGTGTGCTGGAGCGAAGCTCAGGACAACGCCATCGAATGCCGACAGCAACCTGGTTTACAGAGCGCACAATGGATAAAACCACGCTTGAGCGGGTCACCCTCGTAATGCCTTGCCTCAAACCAGATTGCCACCATACCGATGGCCCCAACTGAGGGTGCAGTTGCACCCAGGTCAGGGGATCAGACGCTGGCTTGAAGGAACACGAAAATGGCCACTGCATCCACAGCCAGCACGGCCGTCAAGACGAAGCTCAAGAAATAGAAGTCATCCTGGAACATGTCTGCGTACCCCGCATGATCAGTGTTTCAGGAGCGAAGCAACTCCCATTCCAACCATGCCGCATCTGGTCAGGGGCCTGGCGCTGGATCAAGGAAGGCAGGCACTCCCAGGGTGCTTGCCTAACCCCCAGTGGGCTGTGTCATCGTTGTTGTACCCGCAATTCATCTACTCCTGTAAATTGAAGAAAAGACACCGTACACGGGCTACTCAGCGCTTGGAAAGACTACAGGAAGGGGGCTCTACACCGTCAAACCCATGGCCTACGAGCGGTGCGAGTACCACGACAGCGAATGCATGTTCGGTTTAAAGGTCCGCCGGACCTGATCCTCCGGCGCAGCCCCCCACCTCAGGATCCAGACGCCTGAACCTGGCATACCCCATTGGCTTTGTTCTTGCCCGTATACGAAACATCAGGCGAGCCATCCGGGTTGATCGACAACGAGATAGTCACCTCGCTGCCTTTGGCTTCGAAATAGTTATCGTTGAACTTCTTCAGCTTGCCTTTCTTGCCATTGATGTAGATCGGGCCGCCCTTGTCTGCGTGGACCTCAATGTTTCCAGGGCATGTTGCGTTCAGCAGCGGAATCCCAGCCTGAGCCGCGCCCGACGCCACCAGCCCCCCCCAGCAGTAATTGCTTCATCTCACGCGCCTCAAGTGGATTGAAAGAGATGGAAGCGATAGCCCAGATCGGCGCTGCCCGCCAGCGCCTTAGCGCTTTCCTTTATGGGCAGGCATAAAGCCACCCACGAAGAAAACACTCGCGGGTCCCACAAGCCAACTGACGCTCGTTCCTGGACTGACAGCCGGAACAACAATGGTTACTGCGAACAGGCCTATGCCTGCCCAGAGGCGCCTGCGTGGCGTGAACCATTCCCTCACGACCTCCAGCCTTTTGCCCATTACCACTCTCCCTGTTTGGTAAGCGGCGCAGCATATCACCCACTTCAACGAATCACGCCCCCCGGCGAGGGCGGCGCCTGCCTGGAGATCACCATGAGCACATTCGCCGTGTTCGGCATGACCGCCGATGTAACGCTGGTTGAATGGGATGAGGCCATGGCCGAGTGCACGGCAGCGATCATGGCAGGCGAGAGGGTCAAGCAGCTTAGCCAGCTGTTTGATGCGCCCCAGTATGCCCTTCCGTTCATAGCGCTTGCCCGGAAGACAGGTGAGCGCCGAGACCTGCGCATCAGGGCGAAGTGTGTGATCACTGATTCCGATGACAGGTCGGTGATAAACAAGAAGACCAAGGCGCCGATGGTCGGGTGGACGGATTACTCACCCGACTTGTCGCGAGCTGCTTAAACGTAGATTGCCGTTAAGTCGGTGATCATGGGAATCGGGCGCGTAATCCTGCTGGCCTCAAGCCAACCCCTGGTTCGAGCCACATCAAGCTTCTGCTGGTTGACAGAGAGCAGGCGCTCCAGCGTTCCAGAAAGTCGATAGTGGCCGCAACCGTCGCTACACCTCAGCTCAGTCCAGTCCCCCAGAATTGGAAGTTTTTCTGATTCAGCACTGCATACGAAGCATTCCATCATCAGCCCTCCTTTTATTAGTCAAATGACTTTAGCCTAACCAACACGAGATACCGCTATGACCACCGCAATCGACCTGTTCGCCGGCCTCGACGGATGGCGCACGGCGCGCGCCGCAGGCGTTCAGGTTCTCTGGGCGGCTAGTCACCAGACGATAGCGGCTCAAGACTCATCCGCGAGTCGAAAGCGGAACTGCGCGGGAGCTCCTGGGGCCTTGAAATACGATTCCTCAATATGCAAGGCGCCACAATGCTGGCAATTGAAAACCTGCCCACCGGATTCACTGTCATGGCGAAATTGAATTTCGGTTTCCTTGCCGCACTTTTTGCAAGTGACCTTTTGATTCATAGCATCGCTCCAACCCCAATCCCTTAACTGTAGCCGCATCGTTCTCAAGCGCAGATAGGTAGACCAAGTGACCTGGGAGGAGCTGATGCAATTGAAGCGCGAATGCGGGCGCGGTCGACCGTGTCCGGCTGCCGGGGCACTCGAAAGAGAAGATCACGCAGGACGTGTATCGTCGCGTCGGCGAGATCGTAAGCCTCACACGATAGATCGAGTTGCGGAACACTCGGCTTTTTTCAGCCCAAACGAAAAACCCCGCAGACCTTGATCTGCGGGGCTTTCAATAATGGAGGCCGAGGTCGGAATCGAACCGGCGTAGACGGATTTGCAATCCGATATTTTTCTATTGCATTTCAATAAGTTATAGCGAAATTGATTCCGCAAGTTCGCCGTCAATACCTCGCTGAAACCCGCGAAATACGCGGGGCAATAATTCAGTTGCGGAACTGATTTCGCCCCCTCCTCTGGCGTCCTGCCGACCGCACACAATTCCCTCCTGCAGTTCGACTCCTTGGGCGGGCCAACTCAACGACGACCTCGAATGACTGCTTCCGGCCAGAAGCAGTCACTCGCTCCTTCGTTTCTGCGGCCACAATTTCAGCCCAGCAGGGATCGCTTCTCTAACAGAAAGTCGATCAGCGCCCGCACCTTGGCCGGCATTTGCGCACGTGTAGGGGCGTAGAGATAGAAGCCGGGGAAAGACGGGCACCAAGGCTGTAGCACCCTCACCAGTTCACCCGACGCCAGTTGCTCGCGCACACAGATATCCAGGTACTTGACCAGGCCAACGCCCTGGATGGCCGCCTTGAGCATGCTCTCGTCATCGTTGAACACCACGCTGCCCCGAGGCTCGAACACCTGGGTATGGCCATCCCCGTCCGGTGCCGTGAACGACCAGCGGTCCAGTGTGCCGCTGCTGGTGAAACGATACGCCAGGCAGTTGTGCTGGTTCAGCTCAGCCGGGCTCTGCGGAATGCCATGGCGCTTGAAATAGGCTGGTGAACCGACTACCGCCATCTCGATGCGCGGGGTAATCGGCACCGCCACCACATGCTCGTCCAGACTATCGCCCAGGCGAATCCCCACATCGGCACCGTCGGCGATGATGTTGGCGAAGCCGTCGTTGAGCACCATCTCCAGGCGCAGCCCCGGAAAGCGGGCGAGAAACTCGCCCAGGTGCGGTTCCAGCAAGGTTCGCGCAGCAATGCGCGAGGCATTCACCCGGATCAGCCCGGTCGGCGAGGACTGCGCCTCACCCAGTTCAGTGACCGCCAGGTCGATCATCTTCAGCGCCGGGGCCAGGGCGTCATACAGGCGCTGGCCTTCCTCGGTCAGCGACATGTCGCGGGTGGTGCGATGCAGCAGGCGCACGTTGAGCTGTTGCTCCAAGCCCTTGAGGTGTTGCGACAGCGCTGCCCGGGACATCTCCATCTCGGTCGCAGCCTTGGTGAAGCTGCGGTGGCGAGCGATGTGGACGAACCAGGCCAGGGCCGGAAGCAGTGATGGATTGATCGACATATTGTTCAGTTTCCCTGACGACTGATGTCGAGTATTGCATATTTTTCTATGACAACCCTTGACCTACCATGAATCCATCGAGCAACAAACAGACGCTCAACACCGGAGCCAGGACCATGCATAACGTCACCATCCCCACCCTCAACGGCCACGGCATCACGCTCGCCGCCGTCATTCATCAACCGGCTGGCTTTGATACCGGCAAACAGTACCCGGCCATCGTCGTCGCCCATCCGGGCGGTGGTGTGAAGGAGCAGGCTGCTGGCCTCTATGCGCAGAAGCTGGCTGAACAGGGGCTGCTGGCCATCGCCTTCGATGCCTCCTACCAAGGCGAGAGTACCGGCCTGCCGCGCCAGCTTGAAAACCCCCATGTGCGCACCGAAGACATCAGCGCAGTGGTCGACTACCTGACCACGCTTCCCTACGTTAACCCGGCCCGTATCGGTGCGATGGGCATCTGCGCCGGCGCTGGCTACACCGCCAATGCCGCAATCAACGACCGGCGCATCAAGGCCGTTGGCACGGTGAGCGCCGTCAACATCGGCCAAATGTTCCGCAATGGCTGGGAGAACACCGTCAAGGATGCTGATGCCCTGCCGTACATCGAGCATGGCTCACAGGCGCGTAGCAGCGACGCCAAGGGCGCTGGACTGGCAACCCTGCCTCTGGCGCCGATGCGCGAAGAAGATGCACCGAACGAAGAACTGCGCGAGGCTTGGGAGTATTACCACACCCCTCGCGCCCAACACCCCAATGCACCAGGCTTCATGACCGCGCGCAGCCTGTCGCAGATCATCACCTACGATGCCTACCACAAAGCCGAGGCCTTCCTGACTCAGCCCTTGCAGATCGTGGCGGGCACCCAGGCGGGTAGTAAATGGATGAGTGATGATCTCTTGGCCCGAGCTGCCAGCAGCGACAAGCACATGCACCTCATCGAGGGGGCGAACCACATGTCGCTGTACGACAAGCAGCCCTACGTAAATGAAGCCGCCTCTGTGCTGGCTGATTTCTTTCAGAGCCGCCTGTAACCCTTCCTTTGCCAAACACCCGGCGCCCCGGAGCCGGGTTCAGGAGTACGACACGATGAGCACCCTCCAGCACGTCACCTACCGCAACCTGGGCTGGGACAGCGCAGCCGACCTGTACCTGCCACCGGATTTTGACCAGGGCAAAACCTACCCGGCCATCGTCAGCACCCACCCCATTGGCAGTTGCAAGGAGCAGACTTCGGGGAGTGTCTATGGTCGTCAGCTTGCAGAGGCAGGCTTCGTGGTACTGGCCTTCGACGCCAGTTTCCAAGGTGCAAGTGGCGGTGAGCCACGCTTTGTGGAAGACCCGGCCATTCGCGTCTCCGACATTCGCTTCGCCATCGACTACCTGGTGACGCTGCCTTATGTAGACGCGAACCGGATCGGCGCCATCGGTGTGTGTGGGGGCGGTGCGTATACCGTCAGCGCCGCCATCACTGACTACCGGATCAAGGCGCTCACGTCGATCACGGGTGTGAATTTCGGGCGCTTGATGCGTGAGGGATTCAGCCAGTTTGACCCGGTGGGGGCATTGAACGCCATGGCCCAGCAGCGCACCACCGAAGCCAAGGGGGCACCGCGTCATGTCATCAACTACCTGCCGGAGTCGGTCGAAGCGGGTAAACAGGCAGGCCTGACCGATATCGATGTGCTGGAAGCCACCGACTATTACAAGTCATCGCGTGGGCAGCAGCCCAACGGGGCCACCAGCGGTCTGTTTTCCTTCAACAGTGCAGCCATGGCCTGGGATGCCTTTGCTCACGCCGAAACCCTGTTGACCCAACCGCTGCTGGTGGTGGGTGACAAGCCGGGCGCCTTTGGTGCTTATCGCGATGGCTGGGAGATCTATGGTCGCGCGGCGTCAAAAGCCAAGCAGATGTTCGTTGCCGAAGGCTGGTCGCACTACGACCTGTATGACCGCCCGGAGCCAGTGGCCCTGACCATGGCGCAGGTCGTTCCATTCTTCAAGACACACCTGTAACTCACTGAGTTCAGACCTTCAAAATCGGCTCCACCGGAACGGCTGCCCTCATGAAGGGCAGCTATGGGTCGTTAATGGTCAGTCGCGAATGGCTGCTAACGACCCATTGCAGCCGTTCGCTAACGTTTACAATTGGTCGGAGAACGCCTATCCAGATCATTCTGTGCAGAAGGGATAGAACTGGGAAAATTCAGGGGTCGCTATGACATGCGGAAGGGTTCTGCTCCCACAATTGCACTTAGAATAAGTCACCCATGGTGGTGCGTTTAAGCAGTCAACGGGGGATGGGGCGTATAACGTTACTGTCAATCTAAATAGGGGGACGCGAAGCATTTTTGACAGGCGGGGGCTTGGGTTACTGGCGCTCCGTAGCCTTCTCAGAAGACGCTACCGTGCGGCTCCCACAATTAATGTAAGAAGAAGACTTCAGCCAGCGTTGATCGGGATAGTAGGAAAACAGTAACTGCCCATCTTTCATGGAGTCGATCAGCCGATGCGCAATCGCCGGTCTCACTGCCGGGCAGCCGAGGCTTCTGCCGATGCGACCGTTGGCGCGGGCCAGCACCGGGCTGACGTACGGTGCGCCGTGGATGACGATTGCCCGATCAAAAGCGTTATCGTTGAAGCCCGGTTCCAGGCCTTTCATGCGCAAGGAATAGCCGTTCTGGCCACGATAGCTTTCCTGGGTACGGAAAAGCCCGAGGCTGGTGGCGAAGCTTTCGTTCTGGTTGGAGAACTGGGTGGCCATGTTGTCGCCGCTGTTACGGCCATGGGCGACAAGTTCGTGGAAAAGCAATTTGCGCTTTTTCAGATCGAATACCCATAACCGTTGTTCGGTTGAGGGCAGGGAATAATCGATCACTGCAAGTCTCTGTGCCGGAGCAGCGCCTTGGGCGCGGATACATTGGGTGGCACGAACCGCTAGGGCGATGACCTTGGCATTGGCATTTGGAGCGGCTTTGGCCAGCGCAACTTCAAGCGAATCGGCGTAGGCTGTGGGTATGAAGGCCGACGTCAACAGCAGCGCTGTAAGTGGAAAGCCAAAGCTATGTAGCTCCATATGTAAATCTCATCAAGAATATGTCGAGTCTAGCAGCGGTTTGGACGCTAGCTTTCTGATTTGCGAGAGATTCAAGGATTATCCAAGGTGCAGTTATCAAGGGTATTCGTCATAAGCCGTGCTTTATTTATGGTCTTTCTGATCAGCGGCACTGCGCTGGGTGAAACGTCGCAGATCGTGTTGTCGGTATCTGCGCAGGTCAATCCGGCGACTGCAGCGCCTGACGACATCGTTGGACAAGGGATCCAGGCCGCGCTTGAACCCCTGGTATCGTCATTTCCTCCCTTGATTACCTCTCGCAAGCATCAACGCGCGGACATCAATCGCGTTGTTCTCGATTTCTATTCCCATCGCAACTATCGCGCTGCCTGGACAGACGGGCGCGATATCACCCAGTTGCTCAAGAGCCTGAATGACATACAAGCTGACGGCCTGAACCCTGCGGACTTCCGGGGCGACGAGTTGGCCGAGGCTCAATCGTTTTTGCAGGCCTCCGCGCCGACGCCAGCGCAAACGGCGGCTTTTGATATCGCGCTGACCCGCACCTACATCACCGCACTCCTGCAATTGCGGCGCGGCAAGGTCAATCCGTCGCGGCTGGATTTTCATTGGAACTTCGACCCGATCGGTGTTGATCCTCGTGAAGATGTGAACAGTTTCTTTGCTGCCCTGGATGCTCACGATGTGGCCCGTGCGTTCGCCCAGGCGCCGCCGCAAGAGGCGGTTTATAGCCGCATGCGTGAGGCATTGGCGCAGTTGCGTCAGGTTCGCGATGCCGGTGGTTGGCCGAAAGTCGCCGAAGGGCAGTCACTCAAGCCGGGGATGGACGGCGCTGTGGTCGCACAGTTGCGTGCCCGTCTGGTGGCCGGTGGTTATCTGGAGCCGCATAAGGGCAAGCGCAGTGCTTACGACGATAAAGTCATTGCTGCGGTGAAGAAGTATCAGGTCGATCAGTATCTTGGCGTGGATGGCGTGGCTGGGCCGGCGACCCTGGCGGCGCTGAATGTGCCTGTCGACGCACGGATTGATCAGGTCCGTGTGAACATGGAACGGGCGCGCTGGCTGCTCTACAAACTCCATGGCACTTTTGTCGTTGTCGATATCGCCGGCTACAAAGTGGCGTTCTATCGCGACGGCGAACCCATCTGGCGTTCCCGGGTGCAGGTCGGCAAGCCTGTGCGCAGCACCCCGGTGTTTCAGTCCGAGATCACCTACATCACCTTCAACCCCACCTGGACTGTGCCGCCGACGATTCTGGTCAACGATATGCTGCCCAAGATTCAGCAGAACCCGGGTTACCTTGCGGCCAGCCGGATCAAGGTCCTTGATCGTGCTGGCAACGAACTCGATCCGGCGAACGTCGACTGGTACAACGCGCGCGGCCTCACGCTGCGCCAGGACGCCGGCCCTACCAACTCGTTAGGGCAGGTGGCCATTCGTTTCCCCAACGACTATGCGATTTACCTGCACGACACGCCGCATCGCGAGTTGTTCGCCAAGCCCGTGCGCACCACCAGCTCCGGATGTATTCGGGTGGAGAATCCACTGCAGTTGGTCGAGTTGTTGTTCAACGACCCGGTGCGCTGGAACAGCGAGGGGATTCAAAAGCAGTTGGCCAATGGCAGGACCAAGAACATCAAGCTTCCGGTCAAGGTACCGGTGTTGTTGGCCTATTGGACGGTCGACTTGAGCAGCGAGGGGCGGGTGACGTTCAAGCCCGACATTTATGGCTACGACATGCCGCTATTGCGGCAGTTGAATTTGCCTTCAATACTGCCCGCCTTGGCGTTGCCGCAGGCAGAAACGACTATGGTGGTCACAGGGCAAAGCCAGATTTAGGAAGCGCATGAGCAACCAGTAATTGCGACGCCCACCGATTGGAGCATGTCCACTTGCGCTGCGCTCGAATACGCTAGCCTAGCGGCAATACAAGTTGGTTGATCGAGCGGTAGTTGCCGATGGCGCGGGGGGGTGAGCATGCGGTGCGTCCCAGCTTGAACTGAGTGATCGATTGTGGCCGAACAGGGCCTGTCTTACTACCGATCAGCACGGCTTCGGAGTGAGACCCTCCTCAAGGGGGGGCCAAAAGTGCACGTACCATCGTATTGAGATAGTGGGACGCTGCGACCATTCGGGGGAACCCTGCGCTTTCTGGCTGAGTCGCTGTTCCAGGCTGTGTCCGATTACCAGTTCCGGGTCATGGCCAAGGCGAGTGGCAAAGATTCGCCTCCACGCCACTGAGTCAGCCACCGCGTGCTTAGCGCCGCTACCTCCCTCGGTCGGTCAGCCACCCGACTGCGCCCGAATAGCGGGTTAGCCTGCGAGAGGTCCTACACTGGCTTGATCAATTCGAGTAGCTAGAATAAATGGCTGACAGTGAATCTTGGGTGGCCGCTTTCGATCCAAAGTAGCCGTTCATGAAAGGTTGGTGGCAATCCCAAGCAAACGCTCCGCATCCCGTTCAATTTTAGAATTACCAATATCGTTCAATCACTTAACTTTATTTCGAGAATGTCATCTCCAGAGCCATCCCTTTCCCCTGTTGGGCTCCATCCCAGATGTCGATAGAATCCATATGACCGAACATTCGGATCGCTGGAACAAGCCAAGAACACGCGATGAAACCCTTGATTTTTGAGTTGATCAACCATCATCGCAAGCAGCGTTTTGCCGATTCCCAGTCCTTCGTATGAAGGAAGAAGGGCGAGGACAACAATCTCGCCGGTATCCCGATCTCCAAAACAGTAGCCAATCATCCGGCCATCGTCACACGCTACGAAGCCAGGGCAACTGCCGTCTTGGATGCCCGTGCTCCAAGATTCGGTGGTAATGCCAAGTGCATGCAACTCTTCTGGTGAGAATGCATTTTCTCGCGTCAGCCCTCGGATTTTGATACACAGGGAGGCGTCATCCGGGTTGGCAGGACGATAGGTCAGGTTAGCCATGAAATTATCACTGTATTGGCGGATCTATAGTTCAAAGGATACGAAATGCCTGTAATAGCTGATATCCAATTCAATGCCAACATTCGTCTAACCGTTTCGTAGTGTCAAACGACTCGATGTTTTAAAATGTAATTCCGCTCGGTCACTCCAAATCTCCGCTTTGGGTCGGAAGCCGCCTGACGCAGGCAGCCTTCATGCATGAAAAACGACAATGGAAATTCGCCCACCACCAAACGGCGGACATGGCGGCGTGCTCCGGCTGCTCGAGCAGCTGGGGTTCATCTTCCAGCGGCAGGCCCAGGCCGGTGCCGGCGCCGGCATATTTGGTCCGGCCGGTGACCTGCAGCAGGCCGCGCCCGCGAAAGCGCCAGCCGTCACCCGGGTGAATGTTGCCGTTGCGCCCGGCGTAGGCGTCGTTGGCAATCGTTTCCGGCTTGCGCGCCAGGCTGATTGCCTTCGCGTTCGGCTTGCCGTCAGTGCCGCGGTATCGGCTCTTCCAGGTGGCGGCCAGACCTTCGGCGCCGTAGTTCAAGTTTTCGACCAAGTTCCGCAGCTGGCCCGACTCATGCCCGACCTGGGCCAGGAACGCCGCCTGACGAACCCGGCTGTCGATCTTGTAGCGCGCCATGGCCCGGTTGAGTGCAGGCAAAAAAATGCCCGCGACTGGGCGGGCTTTGGGGAGGATCTGCAGCAGTTGCTGCTCAATAATGGGCATGTGTTTCTCCATAAGAAACTTCAATCCGCAATTTAGGAGGCATCCTATATACAGATGATGAATACAGGGTAAGATCCCCTCCCCCCCGCTCGTCAAATTCAAAGGAGTGAATAATTTGTCTAATCTAGCGACGTTTAACATGATTGTAACAATGTTGTGGATCGGCGCCGCAGCAATCTCTCAAGCATTTTCTTACTATCGTTTCTGGCTCGACGACTTTGAGAAACCCATGCCACCTAACCGGGCATTAGTTGTATTAAGGAAACTTTTCAAAATACCGCCTAAAACTCTTGAAACATTAGAGTTATTCCTGCTCAGCCTAGTTTTCTTTCTTAGCCTACCGGTATCAGCGTTCGTATTGCTTGGGGTACTTTTAGCTCGACATAAACGTAAAGCTAGACGAGACCAAAAGTTCGCTGGAAATGACGCCGTGGTGTGATTGGCTGCTGCGGGTTCAATCGGGGATGGCCGGCCAGCTGATGCTATCCGGGTAACCTGGCTGGTCTTCGACCCGATTGAGCGCTACGCGGTACTTCTTCCACAGGACAAGCTCCACCTTCTCGGCGTCCGTGGCCTCTTCAATGTCAACCGCATCCTGCAGCGGGGCGATTCTGATCGCGGCCATCTGTAGCAGCGAATCCCGCTTGGCGAGCGCCAATACTTCCGCGCTGGGCTTCTGGGCCTCCAGCCACTGGACGACCGCCGGGTCGCTGTCATCCATCTCCACCCATTCGATGTCGTTCATCGGGTGCTGGGGAGAGCCGGACAGGCCGACGATTTCACCTTCCACGACGTACACCACCGATGGCGAGGCGCCGAAAAAGTCGCTGACCGATGCCATCAAGAAGTCGCTTTCCATGCTCGGCTTCAGCGCAGACGTATTCCTGGGCATGTTCGATGACCGCGACTACGTTCAACAGCGTGAATTGCTCTCGAAGCTTCCAGGAAGAAACATCGAGCCGCCCTTTTTCTTGCCCTTCTTCTTTCGGCGCTTCTTCGCCAACTTGCTTAGTCCGAGCGCCTTGTTCAAGGCTTCCTCTGCAGTGAGAACGATGCCTGTTTGCTTAGCATTGGCCTCGATGGCATTCCGCCAATCACCCGCATGCCGAACACGTCTGTCAGGACCTGCACCAAGCCAGATGGGAGCAAGTGCCGAAGCATGACCTGCTGCTGGCCTCCCCATGCTGCCAGGGCCACTCGAAGGCCCGGGGTAAGAAGTCGGGCAACCCGCAGCACGATTCATCCCGCTCGACAGCCTGGGCCGTGGTATCTGCCTTGGAGTTTCACCGGCCGGAAGCGGCGCGGGTGGAGAACGTCGAAGAGTTCACTGACTGGGCGCTGTACCCGGCCTGGGTGCCGGCGGTGCAGGCGCTGGGTTACCAGGTCGCGCCGCACGTCGTGGACTGCGCCGACCTCGGCGTGCCACAGCATCGGGTAAGGCTGTTCCTGGTCCTGACCCGCAGCAAAGCACCGCTGATGCTCGAGCTGCACCGGCGCCAGCATGTGCCAGCGGCCAGTTTCCTCGACTTCGACGCCGGGCGCTGGTCTTCGATCGACAAGCCGGGTCGGGCCCAGGCCACCCTGGAGCGGGTACGCAGCGGCCGCGAGCGCTTCGGCGACCGGTTCATCATGCCCTACTATGGCAAAGGCTCAGGTCTCACCGGGCGCGACATCAACCGCCCGATTGGCACGATCACCACCCTGGACCGCTGGGCGCTGGTCGACGGCGACCGCATGCGCATGCTCAGCGCCGACGAGGCCCTGGCCGCGCAGTCGTTCCCGGCTGACACCCTGCACCCGGACAACCACCGACTGACCATGCACATGGCCGGCAACGCAGTACCGCCGCTGGCCGGCCAAAGGGTGATTGAAGCGCTGCCGAAGGCGGCTTAACCACTCACACCTATTGCGCCGAAGCATCGGCATCATGTGAATTTGGTTTGATTTCCGTATACCAGTGGGGCGGCTCACCTACCCCCCAGATCACGATATTGACCTTTTGGCAGTGCTCACACTGGAACTCAAACTCAGGCCTTGGGTCATCGGGGTCGAAGTTCATTGCCTCCCCACAGCCCGCACAGCCCGCACAGCCCGACATTAGCGTCTGTTTATTGTCACGCTCGCTCATAACGCGCACCTCTCTGCAATACGTTAAGCGTAGCCAACTCCAACGTCACAGAATCACGCCAGCCCGGCGAGGTATCCCCATGCCCACAGAAAACCGATCCAGCAACACCGAGATGGTCAGCGTGCCGCGTGAGCTGCTGCGGAGGATTGACCACATGTACACAGAAGGCATGAGCATCTATGGCGAATGCGAAGAGCTGCGCGCCCTTCTCGCCCAGCCGGCCGATCAGACCAATGCCGCTCGCGACGTTATCGCTGAGCGCCGACGTCAGATTAGCGCCGAGGACTACAAGCTAGAGCGCGATGACTGTTACACCTTCTGCGAACTGGCCCTGGCCGCTGCGGCCTATGCGTGCAGCGCTGGAGGTGCACAGAAGGTCGGGCGCTCCCTGTTCCGCCGGGACATTGAGCACTGGAAGCCCACCACCCCGCGCCGCGACCTGGTGAAAGCCGGCGCCCTGATTTTCGCCGAGATCGAACGCCTGGACCGCCTCAACGCCAGCAATTAACCGAAGGAGTACAAATGTACTCCACCCCGCTTTAACCCCTCCCCCCCCCTATTCAATGCCGCGATATGTCGGCGTGGAAGGCGACCACAAACGACCTGGATAGCGAGTTTTACTCAGTGGTCCAGGGCAAGACCGGCAAGTACCTGCGCATCCGCCTGGTCATAAATGGCGAAGACACCAGCCTTGGTACGTTCCTGGCTGGACTGTTGGAGCGCCGACGCATCGCCGGTATCCGCAGCTCTCGTCTGATCACCAACCGGTCGGGGCTGCGTATGAGCTGGAAGATGATGAACAATCGCTGGAATGAAGCTCGGGACGAAGCCATGAAGCAGGCGATCGCTGACAGCAACCCGGATCTGGCGGATGACATCAGGCAGTTCCAGTTTCGAGACATCCGACCGAAGGCGGCATCTGAAATCGAAGACCTCAGCCATGCAAGCCGACTGCCGGGGCACTCGAAAGAGAAGATCACGCAGGAGGTCTACCGCCGGGTCGGCGAGGTCGTGAGCCCGACCAAATAACCCGTAGTTGCGGAAACGATGCTGAAAGATGCGGAAATGATCGGCTTTTCAGAGCCCAAACGAAAAACCCCGCAGACCTTGATCTGCGGGGCTTTCAATAATGGAGGCCGAGGTCGGAATCGAACCGGCGTAGACGGATTTGCAATCCGGAGCATAACCACTTTGCTACTCGGCCTCAAATGCCCAAGACCCTTCAATCAGCGATCTCAAACATATACAACTCTGTAAGGAAACAACTCGCTAAAACCGCTATCTCCTTGAAAACGCTAGGCTTTTCAGCTGTGTCGCTTTCGATGGGGAGAATTATGGACTCATTCGATTGAGCTGGCAACCCCTTGAATTCAAAAAGTTTTATTTTTTTTCACCAAGGGGCTTCAAGTGCCGTGGACGCGGGGTTTCAAGCCAGGATCCGGGATGACGCACCCACGCCAAAGCGCCTTATCATACGGGTATCGCCCCTGCCCGCCTACTGTTCGTTGACGATGATGCAAACCGAACTCGACCTTTTCGACCCTGGCGCCCCGCTGCAACCGCAGTGGGTGGCAGCACAGGCCGTGGTACTGCCAGGCTTCGCCCTGCCGCAGGTCGAAGCCTTGTTGCCGGAATTGCGCAAGGTCGTCGCCGCGGCGCCCTTTCGCCATATGCTCACCCCCGGCGGGCAGAAGATGGTGGTCGGCCTGACCAATTGCGGTGAGCTGGGTTGGGTCAGCGATCATCGGGGTTACCGCTACAGCCCGTTCGACCCCTTGAGCAACCAGCCCTGGCCGGCGCTGCCCGAGGTGTTGCTGGACCTGGCCGGTCGCGCGGCCGCCCTGGCCGGGTTCGCTGGTTTTCGTCCCGATGCCTGCCTGGTCAACTGCTATCGCCCCGGTAATCGCCTGAGCCTGCACCAGGACCGTGACGAGCAGGACTTCAGCCAGCCGATCGTGTCGGTGTCGCTGGGTTTGCCGGCGGTGTTCCTGCTGGGCGGACAGGTACGCAACGCGCCGACCCAGCGCATCGGCCTGCGCCATGGCGATGTGCTGGTCTGGGGTGGCGAGGACCGGCTGCGCTTTCATGGGGTGCTGCCACTCAAGCCTGGCGCCCATCCGTTGCTGGGCAATCTGCGTATCAACCTGACCTTGCGCAAGGCCGGTTGAGTGCGCCAGACGTGCCCCTTGACCGCCACATTCGCCGCGCTCCATGCTCTGGCCTCCGTCAGACTTTCAAGGAGTGATTGCATGAAGCTGGAAACCCTGGCCATCCACGCGGGCTTCAGCCCCGACCCGAGCACCAAGGCCGTCGCCGTCCCGATCTACCAGACCACCTCCTTTGCCTTCGACGACACCCAGCACGGCGCCGACCTGTTCGACCTGAAGGTCGCCGGCAACATCTATAGCCGGATCATGAACCCGACCAACGATGTGCTGGAGCAGCGCATGGCTGCTCTCGAAGGCGGCGTCGGTGCCCTGGCGGTAGCCTCGGGCATGGCGGCAATTACCTATGCCATCCAGACGGTGGCCGAAGCCGGTGACAATATCGTCTCGGTGGCCAAGCTGTACGGCGGCACCTATAACCTGCTGGCCCACACCCTGCCCCGCTTCGGCATCCAGACCCGCTTCGCCGCCCACGACGATATCGCCGCCCTCGAAGCCCTGATCGACAGCCGCACCAAGGCGGTGTTCTGCGAGTCGATCGGCAACCCGGCGGGCAATATCGTCGACCTCAAGGCCCTGGCCGATGCCGCCCATCGTCACGGCGTGCCGCTGATCGTCGACAATACCGTGGCCACGCCGATCCTCTGCCGGCCGTTCGAACATGGCGCCGATATCGTCGTGCACTCGCTGACCAAGTACATCGGTGGCCACGGCACCAGCATCGGAGGCATCGTCATCGATTCGGGCAAATTCCCCTGGGCCGAGCACAAGGAACGCTTCGCCCTGCTCAACACCCCGGACCCGTCCTACCACGGCGTGACCTACACCGAAGCCTTCGGCCCTGCCGCCTTCATCGGCCGCTGCCGGGTGGTGCCGCTGCGCAACACCGGGGCTGCACTGTCGCCGTTCAATGCCTTCCTGATCCTGCAAGGCCTGGAAACCCTCGCCCTGCGCATGGAGCGCCACACCGAGAACGCCCTGAAGGTCGCCCGTTATCTGCAAGCCCACGAGCAAGTGGCCTGGGTCAAGTACGCAGGCTTGCCTGACCATCCGGAACATGAACTGGCGCTGCGCTACACCCAGGGCAAGCCGGCGTCGATCCTCTCGTTCGGCATCAAGGGTGGCCAGGAGGCCGGGGCGCGCTTTATCGATGCACTGAAACTGGTGGTTCGCCTGGTCAATATCGGCGATGCCAAATCCCTGGCCTGCCACCCTGCCTCCACCACCCACCGCCAGCTCAACGACGAAGAACTGGAGCGGGCCGGCGTGCCGCGGGACATGGTGCGCCTGTCGATCGGTATCGAGCATGTAGATGACATCATGGCCGACCTGGGCCAGGCGCTGGAAGCGAGCCGTTCTTGAACCAAAGGTGACCGTCATCGCAGGCTTCGCCAGCTCCCACAGGGTTTCGAATACACCGCCCACCGTGGGAGCTGGCGAAGCCTGCGATCGACTGCCCAGCAGTCGCCCCAGGCATACACGAAGCCTGTATATGCATACAGATAAAACTTGCCTCCTGCGCCAATCCTGCGCATCCTATGCCCCACCCAAGCCATAGAACGACACCCCGCCGGCATGCGCCTGTTTCTCTGCGAAAAACCCTCCCAGGCCAAGGATATCGCCAAGGTCCTCGGCGCCAACCGCCGCGGCGATGGCTGCTGGGTCGGCACTGACGTCACCGTCACCTGGTGTATCGGCCACCTGCTGGAAACCGCCCCGCCCGACAGCTACGACGAGCGCTACAAGCGCTGGGTGCTGGCGGACCTGCCGATCATCCCCAGCCAGTGGAAGATGCTGGTCAAGCCCAAGACCGCCAGCCAGTTCAAGGCGGTCAAGCGCCTGCTGGGCGAAGCCCGGGAACTGGTGATCGCCACCGACGCCGACCGCGAAGGCGAGATGATCGCCCGCGAGCTGGTGGAACACTGCCGCTACCGTGGGCCGATCCGCCGTCTGTGGCTCTCGGCCCTGGACGATGCCTCGATCCGCAAGGCCCTGGCCGCGCTCAAGCCGGGCAACGAAACCTTCAGCCTGTATCACTCGGCATTGGGCCGCTCGCGGGCCGACTGGCTGATCGGCATGAACATGAGCCGGCTGTTCACCCTGCTCGGTCGCCAGTCCGGCTACCAGGGCGTGCTGCCGGTGGGCCGGGTGCAAACCCCGACCCTGCGCCTGGTGGTCGACCGCGACCGCAGCATCGCCGACTTCGTGCCGGTGCCGTTCTGGGCCATCGATGTCCAGCTCGACAGTGCCGGGGCACGATTCACCGCACAATGGCGCGCCAGTGAAGACGCCTGCGACGACCAGGGTCGCTGCCTCAAGCAGGACCTGGCCCGGCAGGCAGCCACCGCCATCGGCAATGCCGGCACGGCCCGACTGGTCAAACTGGCCACCGAACGCGTGCGCGAGGCGGCGCCCCTGCCCTTCGACCTCGGCACCCTGCAGGAGCTGTGCTCGAAAAAACTCGGCCTCGGCGCCCAGGAAACCCTCGACATCGCCCAGGCGCTGTACGAGACCCACAAGCTGATCACCTACCCGCGCAGCGACTGCGGCTACCTGCCCATGAGCCAGCACGCCGAGGCGCCGGGGATTCTCGCCGCCCTGCTGCGCGCCGACTCCGGCCTTGCGCCCTTGCAGGCTCACCTGCAGGCGCAACGCCGTTCACGCGCCTGGAACGACGCCAAGGTCAGCGCCCACCACGGCATCATCCCCACTGCTGCGGCCAGCGATCCGTCACGCCTGCCGCCCAAGTACAAGGCGGTCTACACCCTGATCCGTGCTCGCTACCTGGCCCAGTTCCTGCCCAACCACGAGTACGACCGCACCCAGGCCGATTTCGACTGCGCAGGTTACGACCTGCGCGCGGTGGGCAAGCAGATCGTCGAGCCGGGCTGGCGCCGTGCCCTGCCCGAGGCGCTGACGCCCGGCAAAGGCCGCGAGGCGCCGGTTGCCCAGGTGCTGCCGGCCTTGCGCCAGGGCCAGGACTGCGCCGTGGTCGAGGTCAACCTCAAGGACCTGTGGACCCAGCCGCCCAAGCCCTTCACCGAAGGCGACCTGATCAAGGCCATGAAGAACGTAGCCAAGCTGGTGGACGACCCGCGCCTCAAGCAGAAGCTCAAGGACACCACCGGCATCGGCACCGAGGCCACCCGCGCCGGGATCATCCAGGGCCTGCTCGACCGCGGCTACCTGGTCAAGAACGGCAAGGCGCTGAGCGCCACCCCGGCAGCCTTCAGCCTGATCGACGCGGTGCCCCGGGCGATTGCCGACCCGGGCACCACGGCGATCTGGGAGCAGGCCCTGGACATGGTCCAGAGCGGTGAGATGAGCCTTGAGGAATTCGTCGCCAAGCAGTCGGCGTGGATGAGCAAGCAGGTGGAACGCTGCGCGGGGTTGAGCCTGACCATCAGCGGGCCGCCGACACAACGGGCGCCGTGGAAGAAGAAGCGCAAGAGCAGTTCAGCGCCGGCCAAGCGGACGCGCAAGCCACGGATGTAGGAGCGGGCTTGCCCCGCGATAAGGCCCGCGCACCCGACCACCCTCACCCCCGCTTCACCGCCTGCAAGGTATAGCTCAACGGCAAGCGCCAGCGATCCTTGCTCAGCATCCACTCCCCATCCTCACGCTTGCTCATCTGCCCCGGCAGCGCCTCCCAGGGAATGCTGTCGTGTTCCACCAGTGCGCTGATCTGCAAGCCATGGGCGAGCAAGGCGCTGATGACTTCACCCAGCCCGTGGTTCCACTCATGGGTCAGCGTGCGGGTCAGCGGCGTATCCGTCTCGACGTAGGTCTGGTCGCTGTCCCACACCGTCGGCGCCTCCCGCTCGAAGTAGGGAAACTCGATCAGCAGCTTGTCCTGGTGGTCCTCGTTCACCGCCAGCAGCATCGGGTGGCCTTCACGCAGGAACAGCCGGCCACCGGGCTTGAGCAAGGCCGCCACCGTACGCGCCCAGCGCTCGATGTCCGGCAGCCAGATCAGGGCGCCGATGCCGGTGTAGACCAGGTCGAAGCTGCCCGCCGCCAGCACCTGGTCGGCGGCGTAGACGTCAGACTCGACATAGTCGATCGGCGCGCCGCAACGCGCGGCCAGTGCGCGCGCCTGGGCCAGCGACTGGGCGGAAAAGTCCAGCCCGCTCACCTGCGCGCCCAGCCGCGCCAGCGACAGGGTGTCGGTGCCGATATGACACTGCAGGTGCACCGTGCGCAGGCCGCGGATATCGCCCAGGCGCGGCAGGTCGAAACGCACGACCTCGGAGAGGTGTGCGGGGTCGGTAATGAATGCCTCCACCTCATACTCGCTGGACGCTGCATGCAGCGGCGCCCGTTCATCCCAGTTGAGGCGGTTCAGTTCCATCGAGTCGTTCATCAAGGGCCTTCCATTGCCAAGGGTGAGAGCCTCGACTATAGCCCGCTCACAGCGCCACGCTCAAACTGAGCATCAGGTTGCGCGGCTCGCCCGGCAGGTTCCACACCGCGTTGTAGCCGCGCTCGTAGTATTTGCGGTCGAACAGGTTGTTGAGGTTCAGACCGACGGTAGCGTGTTCATTGACCTTGTAGTGCGCCAGCAAGTCGACGGTGCTGTAGCTCGGCAAGCGGAAACTGCTGCCCGCCTGGCCGGAACGCTCGCCCACATAGTTGGCCGCTGCACCGACATCAGCCCCGTGCAACACCCCCTGCTGAAACTCATACACCGCCATCACGCTACCGCTGTGCCGGGGAATCCCCAGCAGGTCGCTGCCCTCGGGCAGGTTGGCATCGCCCTTGGTCACCTCGGCATCGATATAGGCATAGGCACCGATCAGCCGCAGCGCCTCGCTGAGTTGGCCGCTGAACTGCAGATCGACACCCTGGCTACGTGCCTTGCCGGCGGCGATGCTGTTGCCCAGGGCATCGGTGGTGATGACGTTTTCCTTGTCGATATGAAACAGCGCGAGCGTCGCTCCCAGACGGCTGTCGAACAGGTCGAGCTTGAGACCGGTTTCATAGCCCAGGCCCTTCTCCGGCTTGTACACCTGGCCCTGGGTGCCGATGCTGTTGGGCTTGAACGAAGTGGAGGCATTGGCGAACACGCCGACTTCAGGGGTGAGCTGATACAGCAGACCTGCGCGAGGTGTGGCTACATCCTTCTCCTGACGGTTGCTGACCTGGCTGGCACGGTTCTGCGCGGTCTGTTCGATATGCTCCAGACGCACACCCAGCAATCCTCGCAGGCGCTCCGTGAACAGGATCTGGTCCTGCAGGTTGAGGGCGTAGCTTTCGGTGCGTTCGAAGAAGTCGTTGGGGTTCACCAGTGCCGGTTTCGGCTGGCCATACACCGGGTTGTAGATGTTCAGGCCGTAGTCCTGCGAGGTGATGCTCTGCGGGTACTTCTGGCTGTTGCGGTAGTTCTCGTACTCAAGGCCGATCAGGCTCTGGTGCTGCCAGCCGGCGAAGTCGAAATGGCCATGCAGTTCGGCCTGGGTGATGCTGTCGTTCCACTCGAAATCCCGCTCGCGGTAGAAGCGGCTCAGCGTCGTGCCGACCAGGCGCTGGGGCTCGGAGCTGTTGCCCTTGAGGCGGCCCTGGGTGTAGTGGTTGGCCAGGCGCAGCTTCCAACTTTCGTTCAGGTAGTGCTCCAGGGTCAGGTCCAGGGTCTGGTTGTCGTTGCGGATGCGCCCGTCGTTCGGCTCACCGAAAAAGCTCGAACGGCTGACCGGCCCCAGTTCATTGTTCACGGCGGGAATGCCACGGTCGAACACCGACTCGGTACGCGAGAACTCACTGTCGATCGACAACAAGGTGTCCGGGCTCAACTGCCAGCTCAGCGACGGGCTGACGATGCGTCGCTCGCTGCCGACGTAATCGCGAAAGCTGCCGTTGTCTTCCACTGCCAGGTTGACCCGCGACAACACCCGGCCGTCCTCGTCCAGCGGCGTGTTCAGGTCCAGGCTGCTGCGGTAGCGGTCCCAGCTACCGGCATTGGCCTTGAGATGGGTGAAGGCCTCGGCCTGGGGCCGTTTGCTGACGATATTCACCAGCCCGCCCGGATCACCGCGCCCGTACAGGCTGGCCGCCGGCCCCTTGAGCACCTCGATGCGCTCGATGTTCGAGGTATCCGGGGCGCTGTAGCTGCCGCGGTTGACCGCGAAGCCGTTCTTGTACAGCTCGCCGGTGGTGAAGCCGCGCACGCTGTAGTTGAGGAAGGTCAGGCCACCGAAATTGTTCTGCCGGCCGACCCCGCCGGCAAAGTCCAGAGCGCGGTCGATGCGCGTGCTGCCCAGGTCTTCGAGCACCTGGGCCGGGACCACGGCGATGCTCTGCGGGATGTCGCGGATATCGGTGTCGGTTTTCGTCGCGGTGCCGGAGCGGGTGGCGCGATAGCCCTGCACCGGGCCGGTGGCGGTTTCCTCGAACTGGCGTTCGTTGACGTTCAAGGCTTCGAGCAATACGGGCTCTGTGGCGGCGGTGGGCAAGGCAAGCAAGGATGCGGACAGGCCGAGGGACAGCCGTGCGGGGAACGGGTTCATGGGGGCTCCTTTCTATTATGTAATAACATAACAATTATGTAATCCATTGAAAAGCATTCCCCCACCGGTGGGAGCGGGCTTGCCCCGCGATCGACCCCACCACCGCATCGCGGGGCAAGCCCGCTCCCACCACGGTGCAGTTGCCCTGGCTCGGTGCAAAACCTCTAGAATGGGCAACCTTCCCGACCTGGCAACCTCCATGGATATCGAGCTGGCCCGCACCTTCCTTGAAATCGTCCGCAGCGGCAGCCTGGTCGCCGCCGCCGAGCGCCTGCACGTCACCCAGACCGCCATCACCGCCCGGGTACAGAAGCTCGAACAACACCTGTCCTGCCAGCTGTTCATCCGCAGCCGCAGCGGCGCCAGCCTCACCGCCGACGGTGAAGCCTTCGTGGTCTATGCCAATCAGCTGGTGCAGACCTGGGAAGCTGCCCGCCGCGACCTGCCCCTGCCCGAAGGCTGCCACCAGGTGCTGCACATCGGTGGCGAAGTGAGCCTGGGCAACCCCATGGTGCTCGACTGGGTCGGCGCCCTGCACCAGCAAATGCCCAGCCATGCCATTCGCAACGAAGTCAGCGATGGCGAATCCTTGCTGCGCAAACTGGAGATGGGCGTGCTCGACGCCGTGCTGGTGTACCAGCCCACCTACGGCCCGGGCCTGCAGGTGGAGCAGTTGATGGAAGAAAAGCTCATCCGCATCCGCCACAAGGACAAGCCTGAGCCCTACATCTATATCGACTGGGGCGAAGCCTTCCGTCGCCAGCACGACGCCGCCCTACCCGAATGTGCGCGCCCTGCCCTGAGCTTCAACCTCGGCCCGCTGGCCCTGCAGTTCATTCTCGAGCACGGCGGCAGCGGCTACTTCCGTACCCGCGTGGTGCAGAGCTACCTGGACAGCGGTGTGTTCGAACGCGTGCCCCAGGCCCCGGAATTCACCTACCCCACCTACCTGGTGCACGCCCGTGAGCGTGACAGCGAAGCCCTGCAGCAGGCCTTCAGGATCCTGCGCGAGCGAGTGGCGGCAGGCGACAGCGACTGGTCACAACGCTGGGACCCGGTGATCTGAAACCTGCGCGGCACTGAGCAGGTGCCGCTTGAGCCCGGCGATCAGATCGGTCTGGGTGATCACCCCGACCAGCCGCTCGCCGTCCATCACCGGCAGGCAGTGCAGCCCTTGCTCGCTGAGCAGTGGAATCAGGGCCACCGCCGGCTCGTCGCTGCGCACCGTGATCACCGGCCGGCTCATCAACTGCTCCATCAGCACCCGGGGCCTGCGCCCGAACAGGCCGCGCCAGCTGAAGCGCGCCTGGGCCATGGCCGGCCCGACCAGGTCGCTCAGGCTGACGATACCCACCAGGCGCCGCGCCTCATCCAGTACCGGCAAAGTCTTCAAATGGTGGCTCGACAGCAGTTGCCAGGCTTGCTGCAAGGTCGTCTTTGGCGTGGCCTGCTGCACATCCCGCGACATCACCGAGGCCGCGGTAATCCCACCCAGGCTGCGCTGCAAGGCATGTTGCTCGGTAGCCAGGATGATCCGCTCCAGTTCGTCGCGGGTCACGTCGACGAACTCACCCAGCTCTTCCAGGGCCTGGTCCAGGTCCGCCCCGCTGACCCCGACCCGCTCCCCCGGCAGCACATCGGCGGTGTGGTGCAGGTCCTTGCGCGGCGCGGCGGTCTTCGGATAACGCACCCCAGTCAGGCGGTTGTAGAGAATCGCCACCGCCACCAGCACCAGGGCGTTGAGCATGATCGGCTCGAACACCTGGTCGCCCAACGCCGCCAGGGTCGAATCGGCCAGCACCACACTCACCGCCACCCCGCCACCGGGCGGGTGCAGGCAACGCAACAGGCACATCAGCACCAGCGCCACGCCCAGGGCCGCTGCCGCGACCCACAGCGCCGAACCGAACAGGTGATGCATCAGCAACCCGACGGCCGTGGCGCAGGCATAGCTGCCGAGTACCGGCCAGGGCTGCGCCAACGCGCCGGAATGCACGGCGAACAACAACACCGCCGTCGCCGCCAACGGCCCGAGCAGGTGCAGCGCCACACTGGAGCCGAAGGCATAGCTGCAGGCCAGACCTGCGAGGAACAGGCCGAGCAATGCACCGACACCTGCGCGTAGCCATTCTTTGGGAGGGATATTCAGAGGTGCCGGCAGCAGCCGGCCGAACCCGTTGCGTGTAGACATGGGAAAATCGTGTACCTGGCAGTAGAAAAAAGCCCGGCCAAAACGGCTGGGCTGAGTATTGCGAAGCGCAATACTGAATAGCTCCGTCCATGGAGATGGAATTTTTTGGGGTGTTGCGTGCGGGCGATTTTGCCGGTGAAGCGGCAGGCGGTGGTAATTCAAAAAACTGAGGGGTAGCTGCAATATTTTTTATACTGACCGCCAACCCGCCTCTCGCCCCCGGAACTCAAATGGCCTCTCCCACCTTCCGTAACGCTGCGTTGTCCGACGCGTCCCGCTGCTTCCAGATCGAATCCACCGCCTACGAAGGCGACGAAGCCGCCACCCTGGAGAAGATCACCACGCGCATCGCCCAGTACCCCGAGGGCTTTCTGATCATGGAAGCGGCCGGTGAAGTCATAGGCTTCATCAACTGCGGCTGCGCCTTCGAGGTGGTGATGTCCGATGAAGCGTTCAAGGAACTGGTCGGCCATTCGCCGGATGCACCGAACGTGGTGATCATGTCGGTGGTGGTCGACCCCGCCCAGCAGGGCAAAGGCTATGCCTCGCTGATGATGCGCGAGTTCATCCGGCGCATGAAGGCACTGGACAAACAGACCATCCACCTGATGTGCAAGGAGCGACACGTGGCGCTCTATGAACGCATGGGCTATGGCTACGTGAAGCCTTCGGCGTCCGATCATGGCGGCATGGCCTGGCATGAAATGTTGATGAAACTGTAGGTTCAACGGGGGATGCTGTACGGCTGTACTGGCTCGGGGTAGGATCGTTTTCGTCCTGCGCTGCCTATAAAAACAATGAAGACCCAAAGCCATTTCGAAACCCCGCACGACACCTCGGCACCGCCGGGCAAGCCCGACCTGCGGGTCGCCATCGTGCTGATCGAGCAGTTCACCCTGACGCCGGTGGCCGGCTTCGTCGACTCGCTGCGCTTCGCCGCGGACCGCTCGTTCGACAGCCGGCAGATCTACTGCCAATGGGACTGGCTGAGCGTGACAGGCGAAGCGGTCACCGCCAGTTGCGGCCTGCCGATTGCCCCGACCCGGCCCCTCGACCCGGATGAGCGCTACGACTACGTGGTGCTGGCCGGCGGCCTGCTGTCAGGGGTCATGAACCCAGCACCCGAGCTGCTCGGCTACATCCATCGACTGGTCGAGCGCAAGGTGCCGATCATCGCCTTGTGTGCCTCCTACTTCACCCTTGGCCTGGCCGGCGTGCTCAAGGGCCGGCGCTGCGCGGTGCACTTCACCGTACGGGATGAATTCGCGGCGCTGTTCCCCGACACCCGGATCGTCGTCGACAAGGCCTATGTGGAAGACACCGGCATCTTCACCTGCCCGGGCGGCACCGCATTTGAACTCGCGGCCGAGATCATCAGCCGTCACTGTGGCAAGCGGCGGGCGCAGAAAGGCCTGGAATACCTGCTGGTCAATGACGAGGAAGTCCAGCGCAACACCGACACCGCTGTGGCCCACGTCTACCAGGACCCGCTGGTGCAGCGCGCCATCGACTACATGCGCAGCCACCTGGACAGCCACTGCACGCTCAAGCAACTGGCAGCGAGCCTGGGCTGCAGCGAGCGCCAGTTGCATCGCGCCTTCCTGGTCAACACCGACCAGCCGCCGGCCCAGTATTGGCGCCAACTGCGCTTGCAACAGGCACGCAAGCTGCTCAGTGACACCAGCCTGCACGTGACGCAGATTGCCTACGCCACGGGCTTTGCCGATGCCTCGCATTTCATCCAGCAGTTTCGCAAGTGCTACGGCGAGACGCCGCACCTGTTTCGCAAGTTCCGCCACGAGGCCGAACGACTGATTCGGCCATGACGCAAAACGGCCCGCCAGCATCCGGCTGGCGGGCCGCGTTGTCGAGCAGGCTCAGCGCACGTAGCGAGGATTGGTTTCCGGCGCCCAGAGCAGGCACACCAGCGCACCGATCACCAGCGCCGCGACACAGGTGCCGATGGCCGCCGAGGTGCCGAAGCGCTCCATCACCACTGGCAGCAGGAAGGTGCAGGACGCCGCGCCGATCCGGCTGGCCGCCACCGACAGGCCGACGCCGGAGGCGCGCAACTCGGTGGGGAACAGCTCGGAGGTGTAGGCGAACTCCAGCACGCCGGAGCCGGCCATGACAAAGGCAAACACCGCAAACACCCCAACCACATAGACCGCCGGCATGCCGCTCCAGCTCGCCAGCACGAACAGCGCGATGGCGTTGAGGGTGAAGGTGCCGATCAGGAACGCCCGGCGGGTCAGCAGGTTGATCAGCATCAGCCCGGCAATGGAGCCAGCCAGCAGGAAGACGTTATAGACCAGGCCGCCGGTGTAGCTGTCTTCCACCTTCAGCGCCGAGAAGATACGCGGAATGAAAGTGCTCATGGCGAAGTACGGGATCACCTGGCAGGTGTAGAAGATCGCACCCACCAGCGTGTTGCGCCGCTGCTGGCGGCTGAACAACTGGCTCCAGGAAGCTTTGCTCACGCCCTGCTCCACCGTCGGCAGCTCACCACCGCCCAGGCGCTCGATCACCTCGCGGGCTTCACGCTGGCGGCCCTTCTTCATCAGCCACAGCGGCGATTCCGGTGTGCCCTGGCGCACCAGCAGCACCAACAGCGAAGGCACCACGCTACTGAACAGAATCCAGCGCCAGGCATCGTCGCCTGCGGCCTGGAGGACGTAGCCGATGATATAGGAGATGGTGAAACCCAGGGTCCAGGCCACGGCCATCAGGGCCAGCAGCGGCCCGCGAAAACGTCGCGGCACCAGCTCGGCGACCAGCGATACACCGACCACGAAGTCCGAGCCCAGGGCAAAACCCAGCAGCAGGCGCAGCACCAGTAACTGCTCGGCGTTCTGGGCGAAGAACTGGGCCACCGAGACGATGCAGAACAGGGCCATGTTCCAGCGGTAGATGTGCTTGCGCCCGTAGCGGTCGGCGAGCGGTCCGGTCAGCAGGCTGCCCAGGAACAGGCCGATCAGCGCCGCACCGCCGAGCAAGCCGAGCCAAAGCGCGTCCAGGCCCAACGGCGTGGTCGCAAGGCTGATGGCGATGCCAATGATGCCAAGGACATAACCGTCACAGAACTGGCCCCCGACGCCGCCGACGGCGGCCTTGATGTGCAGGGGGCGTATGGGTGATTCATCAAAGGAGCGGGTACTGGAGATTTCGACGTTCTGCATGACCTACCTCTTGTTGTTTTTATGTGTGGGCGAGCGGTGATCACTACGTGCGTGAAACGAATGCCGTGACGTTGTCCAGCGCCCTGTCCATCAGCGCTTGCGTGGCCTCGGCGCTGCTCCAGGCGATATGCGGGTTGAGGATCAGGTTGTGGCTGGCGGCCAGGTGCAGCAGCGGCTCATCGAGGCTGATGGGTTCATGGGTGATGACATCGAGCGCGGCGCCGCCGATCTGGCCGGTCTGAAGGGCATGGATCAGGTCGGGCTCGTTGATCACCGCACCGCGCGAGGTGTTGACCAGCACCGCGTCGGTCTTCATCCAGGCCAGTTGCTGGCGGCCGATCAGGTGGCGGGTCTGCGGGGTCAGCGGGCAGTTGATCGAGACCACGTCGCTGCGGCGCAGCAGTTGCTCCAGCGACAGGTAGCGCTCACCCTGGTAGTGACCCTCGCGATCATGGAAATAGACCTCCATCTCCAGGCGCGTGGCCAGCTCGGCCAGGCGCTGGGCAATCGGACCATGGCCGATGATGCCAAGCACCTTGGCGCGAATGTCGCGGATCGGGTAGTCGAAATAGGTGCTGTTCCAGGCCCTCTGCCCGCTGCGCACCTGCATCAGCAACTGGTGGTAGCGGTCGACGTTGCGCAGCAGCGAAAAGATCATCGCCAGCGCATGCTCGGCCACCGCATGGGTGCCGTAGCCAGGCACGTTGCTGACCTGAATGCCGCGCTGATGGCAGTAGTCCAGATCGACCACATCGGTACCGGTCATGGCCAGTGAGATCATCTGCAGCGACGGCAACTGCTCAAGCTGCTGCACCGTGATCGGCACGCCGCTGGTAATGGCGATGGTGGCGCCGGCCAGCCGTTCGACCATCTGCTCGGGGCTGGTGTAGTCGTACAGGGTCCAGCGATGAGGAAAAGGCAGTTCCTTGATCAGCACGCTTTCGGCGAAGCCGTCTCGGTCGAGGAATACGACGTCATGCAACATGGACACCTCCGTGGGGCATCGAGTGTTTTGCTCTTCCGTCAGCTGACGGCCGAGGCCTGGATTTCCAGGCGGTAACGGCTGTCGGCCAACGCCGCGCCCACGCAGGCACGCACCGGCGGGTTGGCGCGGTCGACCCAGGCGTCGTAGACCTCGTTCATCACCTCGAAGTCGGCCATGTCGGCGAGCCAGATCTGCACCCGGGTCAGGCGCGACTTGTCGACCAGGGCCATGGCCAGGATGTCGTCCAGTTGCTGCAGCACGTCGCGGGTTTGCGCACCGATGCCCTGCTCCGGGTCGCGGGCGACGATGCCGGCGGTCTCGATCCTGCCTTCGCAGATCACACACAGGCTGTAGCGGGCGTTGCCGCCCAATCGTTGCAGGTTCATGCCGACCTCTCTTGTCATTGTTCTAGGGGCGATGCCGCCAGGCTGGCGGGCACTGGCGAAAAGTCTGTGGCCGGCTGCGAGCGCCCGGCTAGGAAGAAAATGACGATAAACAGGAGAATTCGGCAAAATTAAAAAATCCTATTAAAATTTCCCATTGGTAAATTTTTGTGTTGTTTTTTTACTGATCTGGCGATAGCTTCGAGACCATAACAACAGTCTCCCGTCCTTCACTCGCCACGAGACGTGCCCATGAAATTCCCTGCCGTTGCCCCGTTGAAACGCAGCTTCTGGCTGCAGTCGATCGAGCCTGCCCTGCAACCTTCGCCAGCCCTGCAGGGTGCACATTTGGCCGATATCGTGATTGTCGGTGGTGGCTTCGTCGGCTTGTGGACGGCACTGACGATCAAGGCGCACGAGCCCGATTGCCGGGTCATGGTGCTGGAGCAGGATGTGTGCGGTGGCGGGGCCTCGGGGCGCAATGGCGGTTTCGTGATGTCCTGGTGGCCGAAGATCCAGTCGCTCACCTCGTTCTGCTCCACCGAGCAGGCGACCTTTCTGGCCAAAAGTGCCGAGCGGGCCATCGGTGAACTGGGCGAGTTCTGCCAGCAGCACGGCATCGACGCCGCCTTCCGGCAAAAGGGCTGGCTATGGACGGCCACCTGCGAGGCCCATATCGATGCCTGGAACGGTACCCTGGCCGCCTGCGAGCGCGTGGGTGCCCGACCGTTCGAGCGGCTGTCACGCCAGGAGGTGGCCAGGCGCACCGGTTCGAGCGTTCACCTGGCCGGTGTGCTCGAACGCAGTAACGCCACGGTGCAACCGGCCGCCCTGGTGCGCGGTATGCGCAGGGTGGCGATCGAGGCTGGCGTCGAGATTTATGAAGGCACTGCCGTCAGCGAAATCCAGCCCGGACGCCCGGTGCGGCTGATCACCGCCAACGGCCGCGTCGAGGCCGGCAATGTGGTGCTGGCCACCAACGCCTGGTCATCGGCCATCCCTGAACTGGCGAAACTGTTCGTGCCGGTCGGCAGTTCCATCGTAGTCACCCAGCCCCTTGGCAACCGCCTGGACGGCATGGGCTGGAGCGGCGGCGAAGCGATAACCGACTCGCAACTGCTGGTCGATTACTACCGCACCACCGGCGATGGCCGGATTGCCTTCGGCAAGGGTACCGGGTCGCTGTCCTATGGCTCGCGCATGGGCGAGGTATTCAGCGAAGACGCCGAGGGCATCGGCCTGACCACCTCCGACCTGCGCCGTACCTACCCCATGCTCGACGATGTCGGCGTCAGCCACGCCTGGTCCGGCCCGATCGATCGCACCTACGACAGCCTGCCGGTGTTCAACCACATCGATGGCAGCGACAACATTCACTACGGCATCGGCTGGAGCGGCAACGGTGTCGGCCCGAGCCGCCTGGGCGGGCGCATCCTGGCGAGCCTGGCGCTGGGCAGGAACGATCAATGGAGCACCTGCGCGCTGGTCGGCCGGCGCTGCAAACCCTTCCCGCCGGAGCCGCTGCGCTACCTCGGCGGCACCCTGGTCCGTGGTTCGGTGCTGCGCAAAGAGCGCGCCGAGCTTGGCGGTAACAAGGCAAACCGGCTGGACGTGATGATGGCCGGCTTTGCCCCTGCTGGTCTTGAAGACAAATCCTGAGGAAACGCCATGTCCCCTGTTCTGATCCGCCTTGAAAACGACCACCAGTTCAGCGAGCCGGTGCCCGCCAGCCTGCCCGTTGGTGAACCGGTGCCAATGACGCGCACGGCCGTGCACCATGACATCGCCACGCAAAACGTCTCCGGTGGTTTCTGGGAATGTTCGCCCGGCCGCTTGCGCCGCGCGGTGATGCAGGCCGAATTCAGCTACTTCATCGAAGGCAAGGGCAGCTTCACCCCCGACGGCGGCGAGCCCATTCATTTCAAGGCCGGCGACTCGATCTACTTTGCCGCCGAGACCCATGGTGAATGGGAGATCGTCGAGACGGTGCGCAAGACCTACTTCATCCTCGGCTAAGCCTGCACCACCACCCGGTTGCGCCCCTCCTGCTTGGCCCGGTAGAGCAATTCGTCCGCGCACTTGAGGATCGCCTCCGGCGTGGGTGTCTGCTCGCTGCGACAGGCCACGCCGATGGAAATGGTCAACGTCCCCGCCGGCTCGATCGGGGTGCTGGCGATGGACTGGCGAATGCGTTCGGCAATTTCCCCGGCACGTTCAAGGCTGGTGTCCGGCAACAGCAGCACGAACTCCTCGCCACCTGCCCGGCAGGCCAGGTCATCCTCGCGGGAATTTTGCTGGATGATCGCAGCCATCTGCTTGAGCACCAGGTCACCGATGTCATGGCCAAAGGTGTCGTTGACCCGCTTGAAGCGATCGATATCCAGGGCCAGGGCAGCATAGTGCCGGCCCTCCTGGTCCAGTGTCTCAAGGGCCTTGTTCATCGCCCGACGGTTGGCCAGGCCTGTCAGGGGGTCGTTCTGTGCATCCCTCTTGAGTCTGCCAAGTTTCTGCTGGAGCAGCTGAACCCCATCCAGCAGTGCTGCACGAATGGCCGCAGCCTCGGCATACCAGGCATTGATAGCTTGCAACTGGCCAGTGGTTTCCGGCGCTGAAAGCTGCGTCGCACTGTTGGCCAGTTGTCGCAGCGGGCGGGTGATCAACATGGTTCCCAGCAGGATCAACAGCAAACCAAGCACACCGGCGGGAATGATCTTCACGAGCATGTCGCGCATCAGTTTGCCCAGCGGTGCCAGGGCCAGCTCGCGCGGCAATTGCGAGACCACGGTCCAGTTGGCGTCGGCGACCTGGGCGTAACCTGCCAGCACCGGAATGCCCTGGTAGTTGATGGCTTCCATGGCCCCGCTCTCGCCGCGCAAGGCGGCATCGATCGTCGGACTGCTGGTCAACAGCTCGCCGACCTTGGTGATATCGGTGTGATAGAGCAAGCGCCGGTGCTCGTCGGCCACGAAGGCAACCGTGCCGTCCTGGTGATAGTGGTTGCCGATCAGGGTGTGCAGCACGCTGCGCTGCTGAATGAACACCGACCCGGCGATGACCCCGAGAAACTGCCCCGACGGGCTGAAGATCGGCTGGGAAATCGCCACGACCATCTGGCCCGTCAGGGTGGTGTAGGCATGACTGACCAGGGGACGCTGCTCGGCCAGTGCCTGCTGGATTTCCTCGGACTGGATCCGCGTGCCGAGCATTGCCGGCACCTCGGGCCAGTTCTGCACCACCCTGCCGTTGGCATCGACGATCAGCACGGTGTTGAGCTCTGTATCCTGGGCTTGCAGGCGCATGGCCTCATCCTTGAGCAGCTGCGCATTGGAAAAGTCGCGCCCAAGCCGCTGGCTGCTGAAACTCATGCGCTCATGCACCGACGTGAGAAAGGCGGTGATGCTCGAAGCGACCTTGAAGGCGTAGGCGCGGTTGGCCTCCAGCGCCGAATGCACCAGGGCGTCACGTTGCACGCCCCAGGCCACGAACAGGCTATTGCACAGTGTGGCCAGCACGGCCAGCAGGACGAAACTCAGGATCAGGCCGCGCAGGCCGATGGACATGGGACCTAGTTTGCTCATGAATACTGCCGTACGGATGCTTTACTGCTGCGGGGTACTGCTGCCCCGCCCCCCTGCTGGCCGGTCCACAAGACGGCCCATGCGCCTGAAGCGTAGCTGATCGAAAACGGCTGTAGGAGCGGCGGTGCGACGACTCGACTTGCCCCGCGATTGCGTGTTGTCAGCCATATCGCATCGCGGGGCAAGCCCGCTCCCACAGCGGCTACGCGTCGGTGGTGTTGGCCTGCAGGCGCTTGAGCAACAACTGCGCGTTGTCGGCGCAGGGCCGCTCTTCGGGGCGGTTCTCGATGCTTTCGATCACCAGCAGCAGTTGCGCCCGGTTCTGCTCGAGCTGCTGCTGCAGCGCCTCGATTTCGGCGACCTTGCCCTTGAGGCCGGCGAGCAACTCGTCGTGTTGCCAGGCATTGGGGCTGACCGGCAACAGGTGGCGGATTTCATCGAGCGAGAACCCGGCACGCTGGGCGCCGGTGATGATCTGCAGGATCCACACCGCGTCCGGGCTGTAGTCGCGATAGCCATTGGCCTTGCGCGTCACCGACGTGATCAGGCCGCTGGACTCGTAGAAGCGGATACGTGAAGCCGTCAGGCCGCTGCGCTTGGCCAGCTCTCCAATCCTCATTGCGCGCTCTCCCAAAAGGCTGTTGACATTAAAGTTAACTTTAATCTTATGGTTGATCCACGATCAATAGAGGTGGCCCCCATGAACCTGTTCGACACACTGATGCTCCCCAACGGCGGCGTGATCGCCAATCGCCTGGCCAAGGCCGCGATGGAAGAGAACATGGCCGATGCCGACCAGGCGCCCTCGGCCGAGCTGATGCGCCTCTACCAGGCCTGGGCCGAGGGTGGTGCCGGCCTGTTGATCAGCGGCAACGTGATGGTTGACCGCCGGGCCATGACCGGCCCCGGGGGCGTGGTGCTGGAGGACGACCGGCAGCTGGACAAGTTCAAGCGCTGGGCCGCCATCGGCCGCGCGCGCGGTGCGCAGTTCTGGCTGCAGATCAACCACCCTGGCCGGCAGATGCCGGCCAATCTCGGCCAGCCGACCTGGGCCCCCTCGGCAGTGGCGCTGGAGCTGGGCAACCTGTCCAGGCACTTCAATCTGCCCCAGGCGATGACCGAGGACATGATCGATGAAGTGATCCAGCGTTTCGCCCGCACCGCGCAACTGGCCGAACGTGCTGGCTTCAACGGCGTACAGATCCACGCCGCCCATGGCTACCTGCTGAGCCAGTTCCTGTCGCCGCTGGCCAACCAGCGTACCGATGCCTGGGGCGGGCCGCTGGAAAACCGTGCCCGTCTGCTACTGGAAATCGTCAAGGCGGTGCGGGCCGTGGTGTCTGCGCAGTTTGCCGTGGCGGTCAAACTCAACTCCGCCGACTTCCAGCGCGGCGGCTTCAGCGCCGACGATGCCCGCGAAGTGGTCAAGCTGCTCAATGACCAGGCCGTGGACCTGGTTGAGTTGTCGGGAGGCAGCTACGAGGCGCCGGCCATGCAGGGCCAGGCCCGTGATGGCCGCACCCTCGCCCGCGAAGCGTATTTTCTGGAATTCGCCCGGGATGTGCAGCAGGTGGCCAGGATGCCGTTGATGGTCACCGGCGGCATACGTCGCCGGGTGGTTGCCGAACAGGTGCTGGGCAGCGGCGTAGCCATGGCCGGCATGGGCACTGCACTGGCCATCGCCCCCAACCTGCCGCGCGACTGGCTGCGGGGCAAGGACACGGCGCCGCAGATGCCACCCATCACTTGGAAGAACAAACCGCTGGCATCGCTGGCGAACATGGCCCTGGTCAAGTTCCAGTTGCGCAAGCTCAGCCTGGGCCGAGCGCCCGACCCGAAGGTCTGGCCGCTTCGGGCGTTGCTTGGGCAACAGCTGGCCAACGCCCTGCGTGCCCGCCAGTACCGGCAGTGGATGGCGCAGCGTGCCGAAAGCTGATGGCGACTGCTGCGCAGTCGATCGCAGGCTTCGCCAGCTCCTACAGTGATTGCAGGGCATCTGTAGGAGCTGCCGCCAGGCTGCGATCGGGCGCGCAGCGGCCGCAGCGATCGTCTGGATGGACGATGCCGTCTGCCGCTGTGCTGGTGACGATGTCCCGGACAGGATCCATGAGCCAGGATGACCAATGAGCAATGACCTTATCGCAATCACCAACCTGCTCTACCGCTACGCCGAGACCATGGACAGCGGCGATCTGCAAGGCGCCGCCGCCCTCTTTCGCCATGCGCGGATCAAAGTCCCGGGCTGCGACACCTATCTGGACGAGGCAGGCATCCTGCGCATCTGGCAGCAACGTTTGATCATCTATCCCTGTGGAACGCCGCGGACCCGACACATCATCAGCAATCCGATCATCGATATCGATGACGCTTCAGCCAGGGCGACCGTGCGCTCGTACTACACGGTCCTTCAGGCACCTCCCGGGCACCCCCTGCAACCTATCGCCGCAGGGCGCTACCACGATGAGTTCGAGCGCATCGACCAGCAGTGGCGTTTCAGCTTTCGCGACTACTCCCTGCTGGACCTGGCCGGAGACCTGGGCCATCACCTGAACGGACGTTAATCCGCGCCCTCCACCACTTCCCGGGCCTTGGCGATCGCAGCCTGAATCGCTGCCCGCGCCTGCGGACTGTTCTTCCAGCAGCTGGAGCCGACCAGGGCAGAAGCCTGGGTGACGACATCGAGCGCATCGGCCCTGCTCAGTTGATCGAGGGTGAAAATCCCCAACTGCTCAAGCCGCTGCACCACCGTCGGACCGACACCTTTGACGCTCAGTAACCTTTGCTTTTCTTCCGCTGAAAATTCCATATCCATTCCTTTTGACTGACCAGAGTAGGAGTCCATGAAGCGCCCTATAATTACCATGCCTGACCGGTGAAGTCCGGATGCGCGCCCTCCTGCAGTTCGACAGGCTCGCCTGACCTCCAAAGCCGCACCCTGTGCAACGAGGCATGTCATGGCCCGATTCGCGCACCGGCTACTGCTCCTGCTCGCCACGCTCCCCCTCGCCGTGCCTGCCCAGGCGCAAGGCCAGGACAGTGCCGAGACGGCCTACCTGCAGGGGCTGGCGTACCTCAATCGACTGAAACCCGCTGAAGGCGCACGGCAAGTGCCACTGGACGTACCCCGGGGCATCGAACTGTTGACCCAGGCGGCAGCCGACCAGGGTTATCGAAAGCCTGCATCGGACGAGCTGAGGCGGGTCTATGCCAAGGGCATGGGCGGCGTTGCGGCAGATCTCGACAAAGAGGCCTACTGGTGGGAATACGGCACAGGGCTCGATACCACCCGCGCCAAAGCGCAGGCAGGCGACAGCCAGGCCGCCGCGCAACTGGGCCTGGCCTACCTGGACTTCGAGCACATCGACGAACCGACCTTCAAGGACTCACCGATCAGGACCTACCGCAACCGCAAGGCCGAATCCTGGCTGTCCCGCGCGGCCGGGCAAGGTAGCTTGTCCGGGGCGGCGGCTGAGGGCTACGGCTGCCTCTACCTGCAACAGCCGGGCATCGCGCCGGACCCTGCCAAGGCGCGCAAATGGGTAGAAATCGGGCGCGATGTCGCCACACTCAAGCGGCTGTCCGATGCAGGCGATGCCGAGGCCATGGTGAAAACCGGCGACGCCTATTTCGACTCCTGCCTGCGCGACACCTACCGCAACGAAGCCTTCCCCTGGTACCGGCAGGCCGTCGCCCACGGCAACATCACCCGTGCCTGGCGGCTGGTGGATGAGGCCCAGACCCTGGATGATAAACGCCACTGGGCCGAGATCGCCGCCGCGATCAAGTCACCTGACGGCACGCCCGCTGCCGACGTCTATGGCGGCGAGCGCTACTTCGACAACCTGGAGGGCAATGCCGGCCAGGACATCCCCTGGGGATTTCGCCACGCCCCCGGCACACGCTACCTGAGCCTGCAGCCCTTGCAGGTCCATCTCAAGCCGGATGCAGCCTCCCCCATCATCCACGACATCGGCCGCTGGAAACTGGTGTATGCGCGGGCCTCGGCCACGCCCGGGTGGCTCGCCGCCATTGCCAGCAGCCTTCGCGACTACCCCGATACCTTCGGCTACGTCACCCAGATCGACGAAGCGTCCGTGGAGCGCTTTCTCGACCAGAAGGCCGACTACCGGCTCAACCGCCAGGTCGTGCACGGCCTGGTCGGCTACATTCGCCAGGCCGACCTTGCCAGCCTCGACAGCCTGCCACCCTTGCCGCTGCCCCAGCGTGGGCTGGTGCCCGTGCGCTCGGTATGGCAGCGCATTGGCGTGCAGGAAGACCGGCAGTTCATCACCGATTTCAACCAGGCGCCCTATGACGCCCTGGTGCGCATCAAAGTGGAAAGAGGCTCGTGCAGCGGCACCTTCATCCTCGACCCGACCCTGGTGGTCACCGCAGGCCACTGCGCCAGCAGCAAAAATCGCAAGGAAACCGTCCAGGTCATCCTCGAGCGCTCGCCTGCGCAGAAAGAGGTCATCCCCGCGACCTGGATCAAGCACGTCAAGAACGACAGCGAGGACTGGGGCATTCTCAGGCTGCGGCACACACCGCAAACGCCTGTGACGCCCTTGCGCTTTGCCGATGACATGAGCTGGTCGAACGCCAGCCAGCTCAGCGCCGCCGCCATTGGCTACCCCGGGGATCTGTTCAAGCTTTCCGAAAGCCAGCTGGGGTTCATTGCGCCGTCGATCAAACACTGCATCGTCGATATCAGCCGGCATCACTACGCGCCGGCCATGCGCAACATTTCCTTCAACCATTACTGCCATGTCTGGTTCGGTGATTCGGGTGGACCGCTGCTGGTCTGGAACCCGCAGCGAAGCGCGTTCGAAGTACTGGCCGTGCACGCCAATGTCAGCGACGGCTTCCAGAGCAAGCACCGGGCGACCCTGTTCGGCGCCCGGCGCTTCAAGGCGCTGATGTATGAACAGTACAAGGCCGTCGAGGTACCGCTGCTGCACGAAGACCAGCAGCCCTTGAGCCAGGCTGCGTACTTCGATGCCGGCCAACACGCCGACCAGGTCAACCCCGGGGTCTCCACGGTGACCCGGGCCTACCGCGAACGGGTCGAGAGCCTGTTCACCGAGCGCTCCACCCTGGGCATCCAGCTGATCGAAGCCGTGCGCCAGCAGGCCGGCGTGCCGGCGGCCAGCAGCCCGCGACTGGACGATCCCGACAAGCTGGGGTTCTGGCGACGGGGCGCGACGGCCAGCTACGACAGCGTCGACTCGGTCGGCGAAGCCCGGCTGGCCTGCGTCAGCGACTGTGACAAGGCGGTGCTGCGCAGCAACGGCTGGACCTTGAGCCATGGCGAAAAGGTCGACCTCAAGCAACTGGCCAGGCGGGACGACACCATGGTCATTTACGCCCTGAACGCGATCGTGGTGGGCGGCGACCTGTTTCATGTAGGCGACGACCAGGCGGTGGACGGTGTTGCGCGACAGTTCATGAACCTCAAGGAAAGCGGTGCCGGTTTCAATGCGTTCTACCAGAGCCAGTACCGTGAGCCGGCTGCAGCGATACAGGCGGACGACTTTGCCTTGAGCGCCATCGCGCCGACCAGCGAGTTGCACAGCGGCCCCAATTTCGGCGGCGAAACACCCACCACGATCGCCGGTGGACAGGTCATCGGCACGGCTACCCTGGCCGAGCAGCTGGCGACGGCGAAGCCTCCACTGGTGTTGTCCTCCATCGGCGGCAGTACCGGCATACCGGGCGCGATCGACCTGCGCTATTCATCCGCGGGCGGCAGTTTCAGCGACGCCACCCAGCAACGCCTGGGCCAGGACCTGGAGCGCCTGACCCACGGTGACAAGTCCCGCCCGCTGGTTTTCTACTGTCACCACAATCAGTGCTGGATGAGCTACAACAGTGCGTTGCGTGCCATCCAGCTCGGCTACACCCATGTGTTCTGGTACCGCGGTGGCATCAAGTCGTGGATCAGGGCGGGCTATCCGCTGGACTGGTTGCCGCCCGCCGGTCAAGGCACCCAGGCGCAGGCCGGGGCCCTCATGCCGGTGCATCCGTGGTAGTCGCTTGCACGGCGGCCTTGGGCGTGGCCGGCTTCAACCGCGACACCCCGAACAGCACCAGCGCAAGACCTGCGATCTGGTACGCCGAGATCGCCTCGCTGAGCAGCAGCCAGGACGCCAGAATCGTCAGCACCGGGCCCAGGTTGCCCACCGCTGCGGTCTGGGTGGCGCCCATGCGCTGGATCGCCAGGGCCACCCAGTAGATCGGCAGCACCGTGGAAAACAACGCCATCATCAAAGCATTGACCCAGACCGCCACCGGCAACTGCACAAGCTGCGCGGTATCGGCCACCAGCAGGTAATGCCCCAGCACCATGACCGACGACGCCGTGCCCGCCAGCCCGGCCAGGCGCATGGAGCTCATGCGTTTGAGCAGGATGCCGGTGCCCGAGTAGTAGAGCGCGTAGGTCACGGCGCTGGCGAACACCCACAGCGAGCCGACGATCACCTGGTTGCCCACGCCCGAAACGCTGACGTCGTGGACAAAGGCGATACCCAGGCCGAAGTAGCAGATGCCCATGGCTGCCAGGGTGCGCAGCGTGGGCCGTTCACGCAGGGCGATGGCCTGGAAGATCAGCACCAGGGTCGGGTAGATGAACAGGATCAGGCGCTCCAACCCGGCACTGATGTACTGCAGGCCATAGAAGTCGAACAGGCTGGCCAGGTAGTAGCCGAACAGCCCGAGCAGCAGCACCTGAAAACTGCTGGCGAAGGTCAATGGCGCATTGCTGTGCCGACGGCTGGACCACACCAGCCAGATGAACAGGGGCAACGACAGCCCCATGCGCATGGCCAGCAAGGTGATCGCATCCACCGGGCCGGCGGCATAGGACAGCTTGACGAAGATCGCCTTGAAGCTGAAGCCCAGGGCCGCCAGCACTGCGAACAGGCTGCCGTTTTGAATATAACGCTGGATCAAGGCGTGCAAAGGTTTCATGGGGGTACGCAAGCGACTGGTTGAGGCTTTATTCTGAACAGAAAGGCCCCTCGCTAGATATCGCTTTTTAGTGAAGAGGCCATTCTGAAATGGAGAACCCCCATGCACTTCGACCTTCAGGACCTGCGCCTGCTGGACGCCGTCGCCGCCAGTGGCAGCCTGAGCAAGGCTGCGGCGACCTTCCCGGTGGCGGTGTCCGCCGCCAGCACCCGGCTGCGCCTGCTCGAAGAGCGTTGCGGCCTGACCCTGTTCACCCGCAAGCCCGACGGCATGCACCTGACGCCCACCGGCCAATTGGTGCTGGAGGCCGCCCGCCGGGTGCTCGGTGAAGCCCAGCAACTGCAGGACACCTTGAAACAACTGGCCGGGCAACGGCGGATCACCCTGCACCTGGCCGCCTCCACCGTCACCAACAGCACCTTGTTGCCCACGGTGCTGGGGCCGTTTCTGTGCGACTACCCGGAAGTCGACCTGCAACTGGTGGAACACCGCAGCGTGGATATTCTGCGGGTAGTGCGCGCCGGCGAATGCGAGATCGGCGTATATGACGGCAACCTCAGCAACGAGGGCGTGGTGTCCCTGCCCTTTCGCACCGAACGCCTGGTGCTGCTGGTCCCCGTCGACCACCCGTTGGCCGGCGGCGAGCAACTGCGCCTGCGCGATGCGCTGAATCACCCGTTCGTCTGCCTGCCGGCGGAGCGCGCCATGCAGCGCTTTATCGAAGAACTGGCGATGAACCTGGGCATGCAACTGAAGGTGCGCGTGCGTGCGCCCAGCTTCGAGGCCATCGCCCAGCTGGTGGCCCAGCATGCCGGGATCGCCATGCTGCCCGAGACCTCGGCCAGGCGCCTGGAGCAGGAACTGCCGGTGCGCGGCCTGGCGCTGGAGGAACGCTGGGCGACCCTGGAAATGCGCCTGTGCTTTCGCAGCTGGGAGACCTTGAGCCCCCATGGGCGACAGTTGGTGAGTTTTCTGTCGGGACAGTGAGCAGAAGGTCATGACGAACTAGAATCAGACGTGGGCAGCGCACATGGAGCATCGATCATGAAATACGTGGTCTGGATCAGTCAGCATCCTGATTTACCCCAGCCCAGCAACGACACCAAGCAAGATACCTTCGCCAGCCAGCAACAGGCCCAGGACTGCGCCAAGGCCAGGCTGCTGGAGATGCATGCCAAGGGCTTCCTGCACGCGACGGCCGAGGTCAAGCCTTCACCAGAGCTGCCATGCTATGGCCTGGAAAACGGCGCGGTGAAGTTGCTGGCCGGCCAGGAGACCCATGGCTGAGTGCGCAGCTGCTTGATCTGCAACTCGCGGAATTTCTGTCGGCACCGTAGGAGCGGGCTTGCCCCGCGATTGCGGTGTACCAGACGAACCGCAATCGCGGGGCAAGCCCGCTCCTACCGTTTGATAGGTGGTGATCGCGGTGCTCGCGACCGCTACACTGCGCTTGCTGTCCGCTAGCTGAACTGTCTGACGAGGCCTTGCATGACACTGAACACCAACACCGAAACTCTATGGATCGATACCCCGCACGGACAGCTGTTCGCGTGTCGCTGGTTCCCGGCAAGTGGTAGCGGCGACCGGCCCAGGCCACCTATCGTGCTGTTTCACGACTCCCTGGGCTGCGTCGCGCTGTGGCGGGACTTCCCCCAGCTGCTGTGCCAGGCCACCGGGCGCGAAGTCATTGCCTATGACCGGCTGGGCTTCGGCCGCTCTTCGGCGTACCCCGGGCAATTGCCGCAGCACTTTATCCGCGACGAGGCCGAGCGCTTCTTTACCTACCTGCTGGAGGCACTGCAGCTCGAACGCTTTGTCGCCCTGGGCCATAGCGTCGGTGGCGCTATGGCCGCAACCTGTGCCTTCGTGCATCAGCAGCGCTGCGCAGCACTGATCACGGTCTCGGCGCAGGCCTTCGTCGAGGACCGGACACTGCAAGGTATCCGCACGGCCAAGGCGCAGTTCGAACAACCGGGACAGATGGCCCGTCTTGAGAAGTACCATGGCGACAAGGCATCGTGGGTGCTGGCGGCCTGGACCGAGACCTGGCTTTCACCGACGTTCGGGGAGTGGACAATCGAGAGCGGGATCGATGCGGTGCATTGCCCGTTGCTGGCCATCCATGGCGAGCATGATGAGTACGGTTCAACCCTGCATCCACGTCGAATCGCCAAACTGTCAGCGACCGGCAGCGAATGCCTGATTATCGACGGCTGCCACCATGTACCTCATCGAGAAGCGCCAGAGGCGATGCTGGAAGCGGTCACCCGGTTTCTTGCTGACTGACACTGAACCATCACCCTGCCGTCGCCATGTATGACTGCGCGTGGCGGCGCAGGCCGGTTCAACCGTGAACTAGAATACCAGCCCAAGTTTCAGGCCATACTCGTCGCGGTTCTGCTTGTCGAAGTCGGTCAGTGCAAACTGCCCATCCAGGTCATACTTGAAACGGTTGTAATAAAGAGTGGCAATCACCGGGAATGCACCGTTCGGGTTGAACAGAAAGTGTAGTTCGACATAAGGATTACTGGTGTCTTTCAAGTCCAGTTCCTCGCTGCTGACATTCTGGATCTTCAACTCCGAATCGCCACTCAACGTCCTTCTGATTCCCGCCTCAAGGCGCAGGGTAACGGCGTCGAACTGATGATTGTAGCCGGCGGCCGCTTTCACAAAAGGTGTACGACTGGTGAGATCGACATCGAACTTGTTGAAGTCCGGATAAAAACGGTTCCATTTATAGCCAGCGCCTATCATGGCATCCAGGAAGTTGCTGGAATCCAGTGCAACTCTCCAGCCCAGGTCAAGATCGGCCTGAGCGTCCCTGATTTCTTCGCCCTGACTTTTTGCGTACTGCCCGGTGATCTCTGCATGATAGATCAGCCCCGCCTGCGCACTCATTTTGTTGCCAAAATTCAGAAATATCCCCCCTTCTGGTATATGGTCGGTATCCGTGCTCCTGCGCCCCTTGAATTCAAGTTCGCTATAACTGCCAATCAACCCGACGGCAAATGCAGGGTCCGTGGGTGGTGCCGAATTGGCATAAGTGGAAGAGCTGGCGGCGATAAGCGTGGTGACGATAGTAGCAAGATCAGTCCTTTTCATAAGAACTCCACAAGCACACGCAAGGTCCGTTGCGGACCCGACATTTACAAACATAGCCGCCTTTTTTTTGACTGCTAGAGCATGTGCGGGGAGCAAATAGTCAGAAAGGTGGCATTTGGCCTTTACCCCCCTCAAAGGCGTGTAGCGACACTAACGAGTAAAGGAAAAAAACCAGACTAATCAGCGCTGTTTTGTACAAAAGAAGCGGATGCGATGGGCATGAGTATTTTTTAACATGCCGATGAACGGTCGTTGCTATGCCACTGAATATCACGCCTGAGACAAAAACCGCTTAATAGTCTTTCAAGACTGTTATTGATTAAACGATGACGCCAATAAAATAGCTCCGAAGAGCACAATCCATATTTCAATCCTATCAATATTGGATCCAAATAAATACTGCGTTAACATCGCAGACGTTCCATTCCAGCTACCAGGCAGTCTTCATGCAACGCATCGTCATATTGGGAAATTCCGGCAGCGGCAAATCCACCCTTGCGCGCCTTCTGGGCGAACGCCTGGGCCTATCCGTCGTGCATCTGGATGCACTGTTCTGGCAGCCCGGTTGGGTCGAGCCCGACAATGAACTGTTTCGCGCCCGCGTCAGGGAAGCGGTGTCAGCGCACAGCTGGGTCTGCGAAGGCAACTATGCCCGGCGGACCTTCGATCTGCGCCTGCCGCGCGCCGACCTGGTCATCTGGCTCGATACCGGGCGACTGACCTGCCTGACCCGGGTGATTGTGCGCAACCTGGTGAACCGGCCCCGTCCGGACCTGCCCGCCGATTGCCCGGAGAAGCTGGACCGGGAGTTCCTGACGTTCCTCAGCTATGTGTGGAACTTCGACCGCACCAGTCGCCCGTCGCTTGAAGCCGCGCGGCTGGCCATCGCACCGCAGGTTCCGGTCGTCCATCTGCGCACAGCCCGGCAGGTTGCCGCATTCCTTCAGGCACTGCCTGGCCCTGTCGACACCTCACTCAGTGTCCTTGAGCGTTCGGATAAGGTTGTTGCGAAGGCGCACGACTGACTGCTGCAAGGCCACGAACTCATCTGCCTCCAGGCCCGTCTGCGGAAAACTGTTTTCCGGCAGTTCCTTGCGCAGCGCGCGCCCTTGTGCGGTCAGTTTGATGCGCACCTGGCGCTCGTCGGCGGGATCACGCTGACGCTGCAGGTAGCCCATCGCCTCGAGCTTCTTGAGGATGGGCGTGAGGGTGTTCGATTCGAGGAAGAGTTTCTCACCGAGGCTGCCGACGGTCTGGCTGTCCTGCTCCCAGAGCGCAACGATGGTGATGAACTGGGTGTAGGTCAGGCCGAGCTGTTCCAGCATCGGTTTGTAGGCCTTGCCGAAGGCCAGGTTGGCCGAATACACGGCAAAGCACAGAAAATCGCCGAGGTTGAGATTGGCAGGAGCTGCTTTCTCGACAGGTTTCATAGTGATCCTCACAGGTAGATATCGCCGTCCAGGCCCCTACCTTATATCGCATGCGATCCCATCGGAAGCCCCCTGCCCTGGAGGCCCCCGTCACAGAGGATCGCCCGCGTGGTTACTCGGTGATCACATCCAGGACCACATCGATGTTGCCGCGGGTAGCCTTGGAGTATGGGCAGACCTGGTCGGCGGCATGCACCAGGGCGGTTGCCACTTCACGATCAATACCGGGCAAACGGGTAGTCAGCCGGGCCTGGAGGAAATAGTCCTTGCCAGTCTGGCCAAGATCGACCTCGATCTGCACCGCCAGGCCTTCCGGCAGGGCCACCTTCATTTCCTTGGCCACCAGCTCGACCGCGGCGATGTAGCAGGCAGACCAGGCACCGGAGAACAGTTGCTCGGCGGTCGGGTGCGGGGCGGTGCCTTTGAATTCGAGCGTAGGCTTGCTCGCCCCTGGCGACGAGAGCGTGATATCCAGGCCGCGGGCGGTGCTGCCAGCGCTGCTCAGGGTGGTGTGGGTCTTGCCGGTAACCAGGACTTTTTCGATCTTGCTCATGATGGATTCCTCAGATTTTATGCGATTTAATCGCATGCGATATATTTACTGGAAAACTGCCGCGTACTGACCTGGCTTGGGTAATGCAGGAAAGGCCGACTTTTATCGCTAGCGATTAGATCGCATGCGATGGATTAATAATCCTGCAACACCCGATTTGCGTCAACAGCCACGGCTCGACATGCCGACGGGCGGTCGACCCACCTGATAATTCTGCCAGTTGTGCACGGGTGCGCACCGGGCCTACTTTCCTGCTATCAGCAGATTCCGGCTGATACCAGGCATAGAGGACAGGCACCATGAGCAATAGAAAAAATGGAACCGTGAAATGGTTCAACGACGACAAGGGCTTCGGGTTTATCACCACGGAAGATGGCCCTGATCTGTTCGTACATTTCCGGGCAATTGAAGGCGACGGTTTCAAGTCCCTGAAGGAAGGTCAGAAGGTCACTTTCGAAGCTGTGCAAGGCCAGAAAGGCCTGCAGGCTGACAAAGTACAGGTGGTGGGCTAACCCTTCAGAGGCTCCGTCACTGCGGCCCATCAATGGTCAAAGGAGGAACGCCCGTGTCCAGAAAAACTCATCGAAAAGGCGCTCTGAGCAAGCATGGAACGGGCGTTGTAGCGTCCGCGTTCACTGACCGCGACATTTTCTTCCAGAGCCTCCCCGCTTCTGCCGGCGGCCTGGTGCTGCGCCCCGGCCAGCGTGTCGAGTATGACCTGGTGGAGGGGCCGCAAGGCCAGTGGTACGCGGTCAATATTGAAGTCATCGATGACCCTGCGCTGAACTAGCCCCTCCCCGCCCTGTTCAATGCAGCGCCCGCGTCACCAGGAAGCTCAGCAGCTCAGGCTCGTCGTCCAGTTCGATCGCCCTCACCGGCCGTGGCAGGTTGTCCAGCACCGAGCGCCAGAAGGCCTGGGCGGTTTCGTCCTGGTTGTAGAAACGCACCAGCCAGTCGTTCGCACCGCTGGACAGTACCTGGGTGGCCAGGGCACGGCCGATGCCCTTGCGCCGGTAGCGCTTGAGGATGAACAGGTCGGCCAGCTCCAGTGCGTCGAGCCCCGGCAGCTCGCTGCGCTCGACCAGCAGGAAGCCGGCAATGTAGCCGTCGACGAGGATCAGGTTGGCGCTCCACTGGGGCTCCTGCCAGTAGCGCTGCAGGTGTTCTTCGTGGATGTAGAAACGGCCATCCACCTCCACATCCTCCTGCTCCCAGTCCGAGGACTCGTAGGCATAGAACTGGTACAGGTTGCGGATCAGTTCGGCCTGCTCGGGGCCGGTTTGCAGCAGTTCGACGGTCAGGTCGCTCATGGCTGCACCTCCCGTGCGCAGGGGTGTGACAAGCAGAAATCGGGGATCGAAAGCATGGGGGTCTCGGTCAAAAACAATAGCGCGAATCTGGCGGGCGCTATTGTTTACAAAACCCGTGGCCAATGCCAATAACTCGTGCGGTAGAGGTGCACCCATGGCAACCAAAGAGCCAGCGCGAGACCCCGAGCCGATGTCGAGCCGCGCCGTGATCGCCTACGCAATCGGCTTGCCCGTTGCGTTGGTGGTGTTGATATTCCTGCCCGCCGGCAGCCTGAGCTGGCGACCCGGCTGGGTGTTTCTTGCCGTGTTGCTGGCAGGTTTCGGCTTGTCGGCACTGGTGCTGGCGCGGGTGAATCCGGTGATCTACCGTGCGCGTAGCCGTATCCAGGCCGGCACCCAGTCATGGGACAAGACGCTGCTGGCACTCATGCTGCCAGCCATGACCGCGATCTTGCCCGTGGCGGCGCTGGATGCCGGGCGCTGGCAGGCGACGCTACCGACCTGGGCGGGGGTGCTCGGCTATGGCGGGGTACTGGCGGGTATTGCACTGGCGGCCTGGGCGCAGGCGGTCAATCCGTTTTTCGAGCCGGGGGTGCGCATTCAGTCGGAGCGACATCAACGGGTAATCGACAGCGGACCCTACCGCTATGTGCGCCATCCCGGGTACATCGCCGCACTCTGGCTGTTTTTTGGCATGGGCCTGGCCCTGGGCTCGTTCTGGGCGCTGGCGCCCGCCGCACTGGCCGCGGTGCTGCTGGTCGTGCGTACCGTCTGGGAAGACCGGCTGTTGCAGGCCGAGCTGCCCGGTTACGCCGAGTATGCCCGGCGGGTACGCTGGAAGCTGGTTCCCGGGGTCTGGTAACTGCCGCAAGTAGGAGCGGGCTTGCCCCGCGATACGATGTAACCTGCAGACCGTGATCGCGGGACAAGCCCGCTCCTACACATTCAACCGAGGACTCCCGCCATGGACAAGGAACCCGACGCCACCGCCCTGATCGACACGCGCATCCGCGAACTGGACGACTGGCGCGGCGCAACCCTGGCCCGGGTCCGCGCGCTCATTCACCAGGTCGACCCACAGGTGGTCGAACAATGGAAATGGCGCGGCGTCCCGGTCTGGGCCCACGGGGGCATCCTCTGCACCGGCGAGACCTACAAGAGCACGGTCAAACTGACCTTCGCCAAAGGCGCCGCACTACCGGACCCCACCGGCCTGTTCAACGCCAGCCTGGAAGGCAACACGCGCCGGGCCATTGACCTTCATGAAGGCCACGATCTCGATGAGCACGCCTTCATGGCGCTGGTCACTGCTGCCGTGGCGCTCAACACCTCCCGGGCTCAGTAGGTGCCGCGCAGCGTCAGCATGAAGTTGCGCGGGTCGCCGTAGTAGTTGCCATAGGTCGAGGTGCCGACGGTCTGGTAGTACTTCTTGTCGAACAGGTTGTTGCCGTTGAGGCTCAGGTCCCAGTGCTCGTCCAGCTGGTAATCCACCAGCGCGTTCCAGATGGCGTAGCCGCCCTGGCCAAAGTCGAACGGCACATTGCTCTGGGCCACGCTGCCATCGGCATTGAAGCGGGTGGTGGTACCCGACACATAAGTGGCGCTCTGCACCTGCACGCCACCACCGACCTTGAAGTCGTGCAGCACGCCCGGCAGGCGGTAGGTGGTGTAGAGCTTGAACAGGTGCTTGGGCATGACCGTGCTCAGCGGTGAGTCGGCACTGCGGTTGCGATTGAGGTTGAAGGTGTAGCCACCGATCAGGGTCCAGTCCGGCAGCAGTTCGCCCGAGGCTTCGATGTCCACGCCCTTGCTCACCACCTTGCCGTTGCTCAGGTAGCAGCAGCTACCGGAGAACAGGCTGCTGGTGCCGGCATAGGCCGGGTCGATCACCGCTTCGTTTTCGCGGGTGGTGTAGTACAGGGCGATGCTGGTATTGAGCGTGCCCTCGAACAGTTCACCTTTGAGCCCCGTCTCGTAGGTCTTGCCGGTCATGGGTTCGATCGGGCTGCCTGGCTGCGGGCCTGACAGCTTGTTGGCCTGGGGCTTGTAGATTTCCGAGTAGCTGGCGTAGGCCGACCACTCCTCGCTCAGGTCGTAGACCAGGCCACCGAAGGGCGTGACCTTGGTACCGATGCGCTGGTCGACATCGGAGACCGTGTTCCACTGGGTGCCACTGCGGGTCTGGTAAGTCTGGTTGAAGTGGTAGCGCTGCGCCCGCGCGCCGAGGATCAGGTGCATGGGCTCGGCCAGTTGCAGGCGCAGGCTCGAATAGACGCCGTACTGACGCTGCGCGTTGGGGTTGTAGTCGCGGCTGTAGTCGGTATGGTTGGCCGGCTCTTCCCAGGGCGTGGAGCCCGGGTCGAAGACGTTCACCGGGCCGCCGAAGCCCGGGTGCGGTGCAGTCCCCAGCCAGCGGCTGTCGATCCGTTGGTAGTCGGCCCCCACCACCAACTGGTGATCGAGATCGAAGGCCTGGAAATCGCCAGCCAGGTTGACGTCGTACAGGTGCTGTTCGTTTTCCTGACGGCTCTGGGTGCCGTACCAGGTCACGCCGGTGCCGGTGGTGGGGTTGACCGCATTGAGGGTGCTGGCGGTCTTGAACCAGGACACGTCCCAGATGTTGGTGTACGACAGGTTCAACTTCCAGTCGTCATTGAAGCGGTGGTCGTACTTGCCGAAGTACTCCCGCGCCGTGGTGTCGGCAAAGGCCCAGCTCTGGGTCAGGCCGGTGTGCCGCGGCAAGCCCAGGTCGGCGCCGTTGCTGTAGCGTGGCACCGAGCTCTGTGTACCGTTTTCATGGGACTTGTTGTAGCGCACACCGAAGGTGAGCATGTCGTTGTCGGTCACGTCCGCTTCCATCACCCCGTACACCAGCGGCTTTTCGGTGCTGCGCTTGTCGACGAAGTACTGGCGGTCGGTGTTGGCCACCACCAGGCGCCCGCGCAGGCGGCCGTCCCAGCCCATGGGGCCGGTGATGTCCAGTTCCTGGCGATAGTTGTCCCAGCTGCCGGCGCTCAGGCTCAGCTTCAACTGGTTGTCGGCCATTGGCCGTTTGCGCACCAGGTTGATGATGCCACCCGGATCGCCCGAGCCACCGAACAAGGCGCCGGCGCCGCGCAACACTTCAACGTGGTCGAACTCGGCGAGGTCAAAGATGTTCGACGAATAGAACGAGCCCATGGCCGTGCCCAGTGCTTGCGGCGCGGCGCCATCGATCTGCAGGTTCTGGATGGAGAAGCCGCGGGAGATGAAGTCCTGGATGCGGAAGGTGGTGCTCTGGGTAATGACGCCCGGGGCCGCCTTCATCGCCTCGTTGATGTCGGTCATCTGCTGGTCTTCGATCAGCTGGCGGGTAATCACCGATACCGACTGCGGCGTTTCCCGCACGCTGGTGGGCGACTTGGAGCCGACACTGACCAGGCCCGGGGCATAGCTGCCGGTATTCTCGGTGCTCTCACCCATGCCTTGGCCGGCGACGGTGGTCACCCCCAGCTCGAGGGTTTGCCCGGCCTGCGGATCGACTACCGGCAGCAGCACATAGCCGTTGTCACTGCGGCTGATGCGGTAGCCACTGCCAGCGAGCAAGGTGGCAAAACCCTCCTCTACCGAGTAGCTGCCCGCCAGGCCCTGGCTGGTGCGCCCCGCCAGGTCGTCCGCGCGCAACACCAGGGCAACGCCGGCTTGCTGGGCGAAGCGGTTGAGCGCGCTGCTGAGCGATCCTTCGGGGATGTCATAGCGCTGCTGGGACTGGGCCAGCACCTGCTGGGGCAAGGCCACGGCCACACCGACGCAAGCCAGATGAATGCAGAGGGCGATGGGGCTCAGGGTCGGTGGGGCAGCAAATCGACGCATGGTGAAACGGCTCCTGTTTTATCGTGTTGGCCTCTTGCTTGACGGGCCACGCTGACAATGCGGAACCGATGGGAATGATTATTTTTCAGTAGGCACACGCTCGATGCGCGTCCACAGCGGGGTGTACTGCTGCAAACGAATCGGCAAGGCCTGGGCCAGCAGTTGCAAGGCGCGCTCGGTGTCGTCCAGCGGCAGCACGGCGGAGACCTTGAGGTCGGCCAGGGCAGCAGCATCGAACTGCAAATGGCCGCGTCGTTGCCGTCCCAGCGCCTCCAGCACCTGAGGCAACGTCCATTGCTCGACCACCAGTTGATGACGCAGCCAGGCCTGCTCGACGCTCGCCGGATCGATCGCGGGCAACCGGCCCACGCCATCACGGCGAACCCAGGCACGCCCGCCACGCTGGACTTCCAGGGACTGGCTACGGTCGGCACTTTGCGCCGCGACGCTGGACTGCAACATGCTCAGCTCGCTCTGCCCCTCGGCACGACTGACTACAAAGCGCGTGCCCAGGGCCGTAAAACTGCCTTCGACGGTCGCCACCACAAAGGGCCGCGTGCTGTCATGGGCAACGTCCACCAGCACCTGGCCGCGCTGCAGTTCGATGCGCCGCTGGCCTGCATCGAAGTGCAGGTCGATGGCGCTGTTGCCGTACAAGGTGAGGCGCGAACCGTCTGCCAGGGTGTGGGTCTGCCACTGGCCCGGCGCGGTGTGCAGGTCGGCCAGCAGGTCGTCGACGCGGTAGCCGCCCAGGCTCAGGAACACACCCAGGTTGGCCAGCAACACGCCGATGCCGAGCAGATGCCCGGCCTTGACTCGGCGCCTGGCCGGCAGAGCCAGCGCAGCGCGAGCCGGCCCGCGTTGTGTGCGCAATTCGTGCAGTTGGGCGACCACTCGGCTGATGCGCTCGAAGGTGGCCTGGTGACGCTGGTCACGTCGGCACCACTGCTCGAAGGTCGCCCGCTCCTGCGCACTCAACTCGCCCTCGCTCAGGCGCAAGACCCACTCGGCGGCCTCGGCCTCGATGCCGTCTTCGTGGCGCATCGTGCTCAAACGTCGAGGGTCTGGTTACAGTGCATCAGTGCCTGCAGCAGGTACTTGCGCACCATGCGCTCGGAGACCTCCAGGCGCCGGGCGATCTGGGCCTGGCTCTGCTCGTCCAGGTAGTAATCGACAAAGGCCTGGCGCACCTTGTCGCTGAGGCCTTCGAGGACGAAGGCGATCTGCTCCAGGGCTTCGAGGGTGGTGAGGATCTGTTCGGGCGATTGATGCCCTTCCAGGGCATCGACGGTCAGCGCCAGTTCCCGCAGGTAGGCGTCTTCGATGTGCTGGCGGCGGGCCTTGTCGATGATCAGCCGGCGGGCGGTGGTACTGAGAAAGGCCCGTGGCTCGCGAATGCCCAGCAGCGAATCGCGCGAACCGAGAATCCGCAGGAAGGTGTCCTGGGCCGTGTCGGCCGCATTCTGCGGGCAGCGCAGCTTGCGCCGCAACCAGCTGAACAGCCAGCCATGGTGCTCGCTGTACAGCTGTTGAAGCGCACGCTGGAAGGTCGGCTCGACGGCGGACATGAACACACCCGGATTATGTAAGTGAGAATTATTCCGAATAATATCCAGTCATCACTTCACTGCGCAACCACTGCCGCCGCGCCGCGGGCCGTGGCCTTTCGCAAAAAAGGCAAACTGCTGGCCCCCGGCCCTTCCCTTCCTAGGCAAACTCGCTTTCCTTTCAACAGCTTAGGTTGACACTATGCGGGCTTATGGACTGACCCTTGCAACGCTTTTTCTTGCCACGTTCTCCCTGGCGGCACAGGCCAGGACCTTGGCTGAGAATGATCGTTATATGTGTAGTTGGGGGTCGGACATCGCCGCTGGCGCGCAGCAATCGAAGCTCTCGGGTACGACCCTGTACTCGGCGCGGCAGAAACTCCAGGTGCGCAAGTTTCCCAAGCCGTGGATGCGCATGACGGCCATGGGCATCACCGAGCAGACCTACAACAGTCAGTCACGCCTCAAGCCCGCGGCCATCAAGCAGACCTACTATGAGCAGTGTGTCCAGCATGCGGTGGCGCGTCGCTGATTTTTTCAATCTAGCTCCGCAGTGCCAGGGCTTTGGTCTGGCGTCTTGCGAGCTGATCCGTTTGTGATGGTGGCGCCGACTCACCTTTCCGCCCTTACGGCGGGCTATTTTGTCGTGGCAAAGTAGCCAAACCGTGCGTCCCTGCATCCGGCCTTTGCTCCTGCTTCTGAACGCGCGATATCCCAGGCGCCACCGATCGTCCCTTCAGGAGGCCGAGTGGAACCCTTGCGTAGTGGGGCGACGGCCATGGATGGCCGGC